>NZ_BAAGYK010000082.1:0-5998 GCF_054779355.1 Azotobacter armeniacus | reverse complement strand
CTGGGGCATCGAGAACCGTGTGCACTGGTGCCTGGACGTGGTGTTTGCCGATGACCGGATGCGCGCGCGTACCGCCCATGCGGCCCATAACCTGGCGACGCTGAAGCGGCTGACGCTGAACCTGCTCCGCCTGGACCCGAGCCAGCGCAAGGGCAGCCTCAAGACTCGTCGGCTCATCGCCGACACCTCGGATGACTATCGGGCCGAGCTGCCGGGACTCGAAGAGAATGCTTGGCTTCATGCGATGGCCCTGCCTATTTGTGTCTGGCTTGACCATCATCTCTGCTTGCTGCAAATGACAGGCAGAGATCGGTCGATTCTGCTGCAAAACTGGGTTTTTCAACAGAATCGACCCGAACCCTGAGTGATCCCCACAAAGTCACCCCAGTTCCAGCGCTTGCCGGTGGACCTCCCGCCGCAGGGCCAGCTCCAGGTCCCGCAGCCTCTCCCGGGAAATGTCTCCCGCATAAGTACGTGCATACTCCAGCCCCAGCCCCAGCCCCAGCCGCCACAGCGACAGCCCGTGCTTGCGCTTGAGACTGTTGCTCTGGAAACGCCGCTCGTGCCCCGCCTCCCGCGCCTGCAGACCCAGCAGGCACAGCGCGTAGTTGGCCAGCACGGCAATCAGCAGCAGGATCTCGATGCGGCGCGGGCAGCGGCTGCGATGCAGCCCCAGGCCGACTCCCAGCCGATGGCTCTTCAGGTCGCGGAAGCCTTCCTCGACCTGCATGCGCCGCTGGTAGATCGCCACGACCTGTGCGGCATTCCACTGCGCCTCGGGCAAGTTGCTGGCCAGCAGCCGGTGCTTGCGCCCCCGCGGCGCCTGTTTCACGGCGTACAGCCGGGTCGACCAGGGCGCCGAGCGCGTCATCGCGATGTCGCCAAGCCGTTTCGGCGACGCCGAGGCCAGGGCATACCGGTCCTTCAGCGGCTGCCAGGGCCGCTCGCCGAGCCGGCACAGGTCGCGGTTGCGCACGCGGCCGACGTCCTGCCAGCCCCGGGCTTCGACGGCCTGGAGCCAGGGCCGCCGGAAGCCGGCAGCGGTGACCAGGATGGGCCGGCAGTCGGCCGGCAGCATCGCCGCGAGCGCCTCGAGCAGGCGCCGCTAGCAACGCGGGCAGCCCTCGCGCGGGTGGACGACTTCGCAGACCGGCAGCGAGCGTCCAGCCAGCGGGATCGCGGCCCGCAGCAGGAACCGCTTGCCGGCGGCATCGATCGGCGACCCGTCCACCAGGATCAACGGATGCCGGAGCGAGCCCGGCAGGGCACGGCGCATGACCCGGTAGAACAACCCCCGCTCGGCCTGCAGCTGGCGGTTGCCGAGCAGGCGGTCGACCCGCTCGATGGCATGCCGGGGCCGGGCGGAGCCGGGCAGGGAACGCCCCAGTGCGGTCAGGCTCAGGCAGCGGCCCTGCAGCAGGGCGGCCGCCGCCGCCATCAGGGCCTCGAGACGGCGGGCATGTTTGGTGACAACCAACATGCCCGCCCATGCAGGCCTCTTCAAGCCATGCCTCTTTGATTTATCAGGATAATTTCTGTGGATCACTCAGACCCGAACCAGACTTTCAAGGCAACAGGTGGACAAGCAGAGCGCTGTCCTCCCTACCTCAGCCGGCAATCCGCTCAGGATGGAAAACCATGAAGTGTTTTCCACCGATGAACCCCCCCAGGCTGCCTTGCTCGTTGGCATTGATCGCCGTGTGCCGCGCGCTCGAAACAGCCTTTCGTGCGGCTGCTTTGCGCTTGAGAAGCGAGCAGCCGGTACGCCCGATTGGAACGATGCCTATGCCCAGGAACGATGCTCCGGCGCCATGCCTCAGGCTTCGGCCGCTTTGGCGAATTCGGCTGGGGCCAATGCCAGCCGGATCTCATCGTTCAGCCGCCAGAAGCTGTGCATCACCGACACGAATCCGGCGAGCGGGCCGAGGAGGCCACTGTTGACCTTGGCCGCTTCCTGGTCGAGGGCGCGTGCGATGTCCTTGGTGCGTGCCTGGCCGTTGTCGTACAGGAACTGCAGGATCTGACGCTGCCCCTTGGGCAGCTTGGCCAACCGGGCTTGCTCTTTCTGCAGCGGATCGGAGGCGCTGGTGCTGCTGGCGAGCGGCGATGCCGCCAGTGCCTCCATGATGCGCGACTTGGCCGGGCGTGCTTCCTCCATGACCTCGTCGTCTTCCGCCTCGGCTGTCTGGGCAGGGGCTTCCGGCTGGTCGCCGGTCGGTATCCGGTCGAGCATTCCCGGCTTGATGGTGTACCGGCCCTGTGCGTCACGGTCCAACCACTCCCGGCGCAGCGTGACCAGCGACACCGAGGCCGGCTCGTCCGGTCCCATCGCATCCATCACCTCGTCCGGTGAGCATCCCGGGTGGTTGCGGATGTATTCCAGTACTTGCCTGTCCAGCCCGCTCATGCCGGATAGTGCAGGCGCGGTGGCGGCGGGTCTGGCCGGTTTCGCCGAGGCAGGGGCGGCCTCTGCCCTGGATGCCGGGCTGGGCGTGCGCGGTGTTTCGGCGACCCGCGTGGAGGCTTGCGCCGTCGCGCGCGGGGGCGGGCTTGCGCTGGCCTGGCGGGTGCCGGCCGGCGTCTGCTTGCCCATGGACATGCACTCCAGCACATAGTCCCTCACGGTGTAGCCGGCGAAGGTGAAGGGATCGAGCCAGAGTCCGGTCAGGCCCTTGAGCGCGGTGGTGACTTCCGCGCTGCCCAGCGCGGTGTTCTTGGCGATTTGGGCGGCATTCTGGTTGGGATTGGCCATGATCCAGGCCAGCAGCTTGCGTTCGATCTTGCCGAGCTTGGTGAAGGCTTCACGCAGGCGGGCAAACACCTGCTCCTTGGACTCGTCCGGCCCCGGTATCTCGACAGGCGCCGGCTCGGCCTTGGCCGCGGGAGCGGAGGAGGCGACGGCAGTCATTGCCGGCTTTGCGATTGGTGCGGCATCGGCCTTGGCTTCGGCACGCTGTCGCATGGTTTCCTGCGCTCTGGCGCGCGCCTTGAGCAGCTCTTCGGCCACCCATGCCGCTGGCGCCGCGCCCTCACTTCGGGCCTGTTTGGCAGCGTCTGCCGACGGTGTGGGCGCGGGCGGCCGCAGGTTCCCGGAGCGGACAGCAGCCAGGCTAGTTGTGGCGGATGGGGGCGAAGGGGCAGCCGGGCGGGCCGACTCGACCTTCGCGGCCGGCGCCCCGACCGCTGCCGCTGCACGCGGGGCTTCCGCCGGCTGTTCGGTTTTTCCAGTCAGAGGACGGGTCTCCGCTGGGGCAGCGGCTTCCTGTGGCCTGGACGGGGTGTCCGGTTCTTCTTCGGCACGCACTGCGTCTGCCTGCGCAACGGCCGCTTTCGGCGGCTGGGCTGTGGCTGGTGCGGCCTCGGGCCGTGCGGCGTCGACTGCCGGGGCGGCGGCGGTCTGGCCGGCGCTGCGGCGCAGGTGCAGGCGGCCCAGCAGTTCGTACAGTTCCGGGGCTGCGCTGGCTCTGGCGGCCTCGCTTACATGGCCGATCGCGTCGTCCAGCCGGTTGGCCAGGACCAGTTCCTTCACCCTGTTCTCAAGCGTGGCGAGATCCTGAACGCCACCTGTGTTCTTGCCGGTCCCGGGCTGTCCGAGCAGTAGGGCCATCTCCAGGCGCCAGAGGATTTGCGGCGAGGCGACATGGTTCTCGAGGGATTCGCTCAGCAAGTCCTGTGCAAGCGCGTGCTGATCGGCAGTAGCCAGATGGCGCAGGGCGCCGGCCAGAGCCTTGAGCGAGTCATCGGGACAGGATTCATGCAGGCAGAATTCGAAAGCGGCAAAACTGTGGGTGCGAGCGATGCCCCACAAACGCTCGATGAGAGGTTTGTGCTCCAAACGGGGATACCTATGCGTTGGGTCGGAAGGCCGACGTGGTGGTGCGGAAAAAGCCGCGGACTATACCACGACAGCCCCTGCCTTCCGGCCTTCAGATCCACTCATTTCAAGGTCTTGCACTTCCCATGGAGATAGCCAGGGTGTGAGGCCGATACCGCTTTCGTAGGAGCGAATTTATTCGCGATGCTTCTGATTTTGCCGATGATCGCCGACAAATCTGCTCCTACAGCCGGCTGGCAAGCAGCCGGTCAGCGTTCAGTCGAAGAGCTTGAAAGGGGGGCTCAGGTCACCAACTGATAGCAGGGCACATAGGGTATGCCGCCCGGCAGCTTCATCCGGTGCTGCTCAACGAAGGCCTGCAGCAGCTCATCCAGTGGTTGCATCACGGCCGATTCGCCGTGGATCTCGTAGGGGCCGTACTGCTCGATCAGGCGGATGCCCTTGTCCTTCACGTTGCCGGCCACGATGCCGGAGAAGGCGCGGCGCAGATTGGCCGCCAGCTGATGAGGCGGCAGGTCGCGGCTCAGCTGGAGGCTGGCCATGTTGGCGTGGGTAGGGTCGAACGGGCGCTGGAAGCCTTCCTCGATCCGCAGCAGCCAGTTGAAATGGAAGGCGTCGTTGCGCTCCCGGCGGAACTGCCTGACCTCCTTCAGCCCCTGAGTCATCTGCCTTGCCACTTCGACGGGGTCGTCGATGATGATTCGGTAGTGGCACTGTGCGGCTACCCCCAGCGTGGCGCCGACGAAAGCGTGCAGCTGCTCCAGGTAGGGCGCCGCGCTCCTTGGTCCGGTGAGAATTAACGGAAACGGCAGATCCCGGTTGTCCGGGTGCCTCAGGATGCCGAGCAGGTAGAGGAACTCCTCGGCGGTGCCGGCGCCACCGGGAAAGATGACGAAGCCATGGCCAACGCGCACGAAGGCTTCCAGGCGCTTCTCTATGTCCGGCAGGATCACCAGTTCGTTGACGATCGGGTTGGGCGTCTCGGCGGCGATGATCCCCGGTTCGCTCAAACCCAGGTAGCGGCCGCCGACGATCCGCTGCTTGGAATGGGCGATGGTGGCGCCTTTCATCGGCCCTTTCATCACACCAGGCCCGCAGCCGGTGCAGATGTCCAGTTTGCGCAGACCCAGTTCGTGACCGACTTTCTTGGTGTACTTGTACTCCTCGATGCTGATCGAATGGCCGCCCCAGCACACCACCATCTGCGGCTCCACACCGGGGCGCAGGGTGCTGGCGTTGCGCAGCAGGTGGAAGAGGTAGTCGGTGATACCCTGGGAACTGCTCAGGTCAATGCGCAGACTGTCCAGCTCGCTCTGGGTATAGACGATGTCGCGCAGGGCGCTGAACAGCATCTCGCGGGTGCTGGCGATCATCTCGCCGTCGACGAAGGCATCCGCCGGCGCGTTGAGTAGTTCCAGACGGACGCCGCGATCCTGTTGATGGATGCGAACCTCGAAGTCCTGGTAGGACTCGAGAATGGTCTTGGCGTTGTCGGTGCGGGCACCCGTGTTGAGGATCGCCAGGGCGCACTGACGGAACAGCGTGTAGACGCTGCCCGACCCGGTTTCGCTCAGTTGCTGGACTTCGCGCTGGGACAGCGTCTCCAGACTGCCCTTGGGGCTTACCGAAGCGTTAATGACATGTCTTAAGTCCATTCTCGGTTCCATGTGTACGATGCTACCGAGCCAGGGAAGGCCGGTCGCATCAGGATGGTGAGCGCCGAACACGGTCGCGTGCAGTGGGCATTTTCTCTAGCGGCCGGGCAAAACAGCAAACGTTGCGCTGAGATCGCCAGGGGCGAACGCCTCTACCATAAAGGAGAAAGCGACAGCTAAAGGCCGATGAGTATGTCCTGATCTTACGCCGGCCGCGTATGGCACGGCGCAAAAGCAGGGCAATCGCATGAACGGATGCGCCTGTAGCTTCAAGCGGCTTCAGCCCGAGCAGGTTTGGTGTAGCGTGTCTTCTCTTTGTCGAGAAGGGATACACGATGCAGCAAGCAGACAGACCGAGCCTGGCCGAAGTCTTTGTTTCGATCGACGATCCTCGGCAAGCGGGTAAGGTCGAACACGATCTGGTGGAGATGCTGGTAGTCGCTGTCAGCGCGGTGCTCTCGGGCGCGGATACGTTCGTGGAGATCGAGGCATGGGCCACGGAGAAGCT
>NZ_BAAGYK010000081.1:0-631 GCF_054779355.1 Azotobacter armeniacus | reverse complement strand
TGGAGCGGCCTGAACTGGTCACTCATCTGGTGCTGACAGTGACGTCGGGTGGGATCGATATGGCAGGTCTAGGCGCGGAAGATTGGCGACCGTCCTTCTTCGCAACTAACCCGACTGTGCCGCGCTGGTTTGGGAACTACCATGAAGACCTGTCGCTTCGGCTGGTCACGCTGCAGGTTCCGACACTGCTGCTATGGGGTAATGCAGACCCGATCAGCCCCGTTAGCGTAGGGCAGCGCTTGGCTTCACTGCTCCCGCAGGCCGAGATGCATGTTTTCTCCGATGGTGACCACAATCTAGCCAACACCTTTGCTACTGACGTAGCACCGCTGATCGATAGGCATTTGGCCAAAAGATGACCGGCTTGAAGACAGATCTCATTCCCCCACCCTTTTCAAGCCATCCCCATCCCAACCAGAGCTGAGGTTGTCCTTAATAGACGCCAGCGCTCAATGCAGTCTCGCAGCAGCGATCCAGTGCAAGGTCGCGGCGGCGAGCCGCTGCTCTCGTGTTTTCGTGGCGAACTCGACCAAATCGAGCGGGGCAGCGCTCTTTGTGCCCGAGGAGGTCCTGGGCGAACTCAATGGCGCCAAGCGGTGGCCTTGATCCTGCCAAGCTCGAACGAATGGAC
>NZ_BAAGYK010000080.1:0-7015 GCF_054779355.1 Azotobacter armeniacus | reverse complement strand
GGCAAGAAGGGTGGCATCAAGACCCGCCGCCTGGTTGCATCCACCTCCGATACCTATCGCGCTGTACTTCTCGGACTTGGGTAGCCTTCATGCGATTGCCCTGCGCTCAGGGCTGGGCCAGGTGCAGCACCAGCTTAACCATGCCAAACAGGAGTAGCACGAGCAGCACGGTGAAGCCCACGCCCAGCAGGATGAAATGGCTGGGTTTGCCCCGGGCGAAGTCCCGTGCCCGGTTCTTGCCGCTCTGTACGCCGAGGGCGGCGGCCAGCACGCTGTGCAGCATCTGCCGGAGCGTTAGGGGCTTGTCGTCGTGGTCGTCGCCCATGGGGCCTCCATGACTCTGCTTCACAGGAGCGGACGCCGGTAGCCGCCGGGCACGCCATTCTTCGACAGCACGTACTGCCAGAGCTGGATGTTCCGGGCGCGGAAGGCGCCGGCGCAGGACAGCAGGTAGTAGCGCCACATGCGCCGGAATCTTTCCCCCAGCTCGGCGGCGAAGCGCGGCCAGGCTGCCTCGAAGTTGGCATGCCAGGCCATCAGGGTCCGGTCATAATCCGCGCCGAAACTGTGCTGATCCTCAAGGATCAGCAGGCGATCCAGCGCATCGCCGATCTGTCCGAGGGACGGCAGGTCGCCATTGGGGAATATGTAGCGATCAATCCAGGGGTCCGGGGTCGAGTGGCGCTGGTTTTTGCCGATGGTATGCAGGAGAAACAGGCCGTCGTCGGCCAGACAGCGGGCGGCGACCTCGAAGAAGCGGCGGTGGTTCTTGTGGCCGACATGTTCGAACATGCCGACGCTGACGATGCGGTCGAAGCGTCCCTGGATCTCGCGGTAGTCCTGCAGGCGGAACTCCACGGGCAGGTCGGCGTAGCGCTCCCTGGCCCAGGCCTGCTGCTCCCGGGAAACCGTCACGCCGACGCAATGCACGCCATGCCGCTCCGCGGCATAGCCCATGAAGCTGCCCCAGCCGCAGCCGATGTCCAGCACCCGCATGCCGTGCTCCAGGCCGAGCTTGCGGCAGATCAGCTCCAGCTTGGCCTCCTGGGCCTCGGCCAGACTGTCGGCGTTTCGCCAGTAGCCGCAGGTGTAAGTCATGCGCGGGTCGAGCATGGCCTCGTAGAAGTCGTTGCCGAGATCATAATGGGCCTCGCCGACCTTCCAGGCACGCCGGTGGTTCTGCAGGTTGAGCAGGCGTGAGCGGAGCGCATGGAAGATCAGCCGTGTCGGCTTCACCTGCTGGTCGATGCCGGTGTGCAACAGGCGAAAGAAGAATTCATCCAGTCGTTCCGCTTCCCAGGCGCCCTCCATGTAGGCCTCGCCCAAACCCAGATTGCCCTGGGCGAAGACCCGCTCGGGCACGCCGCCGGCCTTGAGCTGCATGTCCCAGGGCCGGTTGCCGCCGATGCGGATATCGGCCTGCTGCAGCAGCTCGACCGTCAGGCGGTGCAGGCTGGAGTCCCGCGAAAGATAGCCGGACCCAGCGTTAAACATGAATTCTCGGCTCATGGTTGTCCCACCCTTGGCTGGCTCTACCGGATCGGTCTCCGGGTGACACTTCGGAATCTGCCGGCTGCCTGTCAAGGCAATGCGCCCAAGCAAAGTCAGATTAGGCAGGGACTGGCACGACGGCCAATAATCCGCGGCAGGGGCGTCAGAAAACCGCCAGCGGACTGGCCGCGCCAAGATTGGCTCGGGTCGATCCGCAAGGGCTCTGGCGGCTTGCCAGTGTCCGGCCGGCAGCTCCTTGCCCCCCTTGAGGCATTGCGCTTGCTCGCCGTCACCCGCCGCGTAAGGTGCGCCCCTGCCGGCCCTTGGCCGGCAACATGGAGAGTGCGGTGCCCGGATCAGGATCTGGGGTAAATGGGAAGGAAGTCAGTCCAAGCTGACGCTGTCCCCGCAACGGTAGGACCGTTTCACGGTCGAGCCCGACACCAGCCCGCTCTCCCGAAGCAGGCCGCGGTGGGCGGCCGTGCGGTCGCCAGCCCTGGTCGTTCTGCGCCTTGCCGCCGGCGCTGCGTCCGTTTCGCGTGCCCGCCGCCTTTCGACCCGGGACTGGGCATGTCTTCTCTTTTCCTCCGCCGCTTTGGCTTGGGCCTGCTGCTCGGGCTGCTCGTCCCCGGAGCCTCGGCGGCGCAACTCAACGCCATCGTTTCACGCTACAGCGCGGCCGAATTCGCCAGCGCCGTCGCGCAGTTCCAGCAGCACCATCCGTATTGGCAGGTCAGCGCGCGCACTCCGAAGCAGCTCGCCGGGCTCGACGAGCTGGCACTGCGCGCCTGGTTGGGCGAGGGGGCGGGCGCTGCTCGGCGTCGGCCTGTTCAGTGCCGAGGTGGAGCGCCTGGGACCGCTGCTCGGCCAGGTCGCGCCGGCGGACAGCTTCCTCGACAACATCGCCGCTCTGCTGGCCTGGCTGGCGGCCCGCCATAACCCGGATGTGAAGGTCCCGGCTGTGCAGGCGCGTCCGGGCCGCGAGGAGGTCACCGGGCTGTTCGAGCAGCTGAACGTGCCGGTGTTCAAGGGGCTGCGCCTGGAGGACCGCAACGAAACCGGCTGGCAGCTGTCCGGCGATGGCCTGGCGCGCGACAAGGTGCACTACCAACTGGCCATGCCCGAGCTGCAGGGCAGCGGTCAGGCCATGGTGCTGGCGGTCTGGCACGAGCGCCAGAGCGATTCGCTGTCGGGCATCCGCTTCGGCGTCGCCGCGCCGCTGCCGGCGCAGCTCGATGCCTTCGCCGCGCGCATCCAGCGTTGGCACTCCAGGTGCGCCTGGACATCACCAGCAGCTCGGGAACGATCAGGTGGCCGGTCAGCCTGTAGTAGGAGGCCGCCTTGTGGTGGTTGTGGGAGAACATGGTCGGCGGGTTGTTCTCGGCGCCGTCGATCACTCCGCTCTGCGTCCACCGTCGGGACGGCCAGGATGGCGCTGTATGTCGACGAACAGCCGGCGGTTGTGCGGGGCACCATCGTCTTCGTCGTAGTCGAAGGCCCAGATGGCCTGCACCGAGGGGGCGAGTCGGACAGGTACATCGTCCGCTCGTCGGGGCTGAAGTCCAGGCCGTTGGGACGATGAGATCGCCCTGCCAGGGTTCCAGCGCTGCGCCACCGGCTCCGCCGACGAAGCGATAGAGCGCGCCGAGCCGGTGTCCGGCAGCCATGCCATGGGAGCGATATCGGACAGGCGGAGGATGTGGGCGTAGGGACGCAGGCTTTCCCGCAGGACCGTCCCCAGGACGCCGGCCGCGCCGGTGAGCAGGAGACGATCGAGGGCGGGGCTTGATGCAGGATGGGGCATGGCTGAGATCCACTCTGATTGTTATTATTTTTGGGATTGTCATGTGTCGTCGTATGATAAGACGAAATTGTCGACTGCTCCCGCAGGCTTTGTCAACGCCGCGCGGGGGGCTGAAGATAGTGAGTGGGTGGCGCCCGGTTATTGTGCAAAAGGGCTGTCCGCTCGGGGCCGGTAGCATTCACATCGGACGATCGGCGGCAGATTTCGCGCGATTGTCGTTTGCTGCAGGTAAGTGCGGAGGGGCGGCTGGTCGCTATGAGCTTTGTCATGTGATGACTTGGCTTGTGGCGGCTTGCGTCTGTCTGTTGCTCGTTTGCTGGCCCACGGTTTCACAGGTCTTGGGTGAGTGGAGCGGTGGCCAGCCTGTCAGTCAAGCTGGCCGCGACGACTCAGGGACTGGTAGTGAACTTCACATCGGAAGGCGAATGGAAGGGCAGGGTCTGGGTGATTTTTCCCGCCTTGCCGGTGGCTGGATCGCGTTCCATGACGACGATCGCATTGCTGTTCTGGTTGGCGACGAGAATGAAGCGGCCGGTCGGATCGAAGGTAAATTCGCGCGGCTCTTCGCCCTCCACCGGGTGATGTGAAACGACAGCGAGTCGCCCGTCGTTCGGATCGATCTGGAAGACCACCAACTGATTGGCGGTGCCGCGGTTGGTCGCGTACAGGAAGCGGCCGTCCGGCGAGACGTGCAGGGCGGCGGCCTTGTTCTGGCCTTTGAAGTCCTCGGCGGCCAGCGGGATGGTCTGCTTGGGCGTGAGCTTGCCATCGGCATAGTCGAAGACAACGATCGTCCCCTGCATCTCCAGGGTCACGTAGGCCTGCTTTCCGGTCGGGCCGAACACCAGATGACGGGGCCCCGAGCCCTCGGGCAGCTCGACGAAGGGCTGCTCTTTGTTGGCGCTGAGCGGATGCTCCGGGTGAGCCGCCGGATCGTAGCGATAGATGTAGATCTTGTCGGCACCGAGGTCCTGGGCGAACACGTAGCGCCCGTCCGGCGATTCGACCGCCGAATGCACGTGGGGCGATTGTTGGCGTTCGGGATGGGCCTGGCTGGCGCGATGGGTCTTGACCTGGCTGACCGGCTGGAGCCGGCCTTCGCGGTCCACCGGGATCACCACCAGGGTGCCGCCCGGATCGGCCTCCACCGAATAGTTGGAGACGAACAGGTGCGTGCCGTCGGTGCTGACGCTGAGGTGTGCCGGTTCGGTGCCGAGCGATTTCACGTCGTTGATTTTCTCCAGGGTGCCCTTGGCCTGGTCGACGCGGAACGAAGTGACGCGACCGATGATGTCGCGCTGACCAGGACCGTTTTCATTGACCGCGAACAGATATTGGCGATCGGGCGAGAACGCTAGCCAGGAGGGGTTTTCCGTTTTCACCACCTGCAGCGGTTCGCTGGAGATGGTCCCGGTCTGGCTGTCGAAGCTGTGTACGTGGATGCCCTCGCTGGGACCGGCCGTATAGCTGCCGACCCACAGCGGATAGGTCTGTTCCGCCGCCATGCCGGTGAAGGGGAGGGCTGCAAGCATGCAGACTGCAGCAGCACGCTGCGATGTTGTTTTTGTCATCTGGGTGATTCGCCTTTGAAGACTTGTTGTTTTGTTGTGATCGGGTCGTGCAGTGGGCGCTGCCTGGATCGGCAGCGGCACCGCATGCACGGACGGGGATGCGGTCGAGGCCGCTCCCGTCCTGGATGGCATGGACCCGGACATACCATCCGGTTCTCCATGAAGCTGTAGCACTTCCGGCCAGGTGCTGCTTCAGGCCTGCTCGACCAGCGGCTGGCCGGTCATTTCCTTGGGCTGCGGCAGGCCGAGCAGCTTCAGCATCGTCGGTGCCACGTCGGCCAGCACGCCGCCGTCGCGGATGCGCAGCGGGCGCTGGCCGACATAGATGAAGGGCACCGGCTCGCAGGTGTGCGCGGTGTGCGCCTGGCCGGTCGTCTCGTCCTCCATCTGCTCGACGTTGCCGTGGTCGGCGGTGATCAGCGCCTCGCCGCCGACCTTCTCCAGCGCCGTGACGACGCGTCCGAGGCAGGCGTCCAGGCACTCCACCGCCTGGACCGCCGCTTCGAACACCCCGGTGTGGCCGACCATGTCGCCGTTGGCGTAGTTGGCGACGATCACATCGAAGCGCTGGCTCTCGATCGCCTCGACGAGGCGGTCGGTGACCTCGGGCGCGCTCATCTCCGGTTTGAGGTCGTAGGTGGCGACCTGTGGCGAGGGGATGAGGATGCGTTCCTCGCCCGTGAAGGGTTCCTCGCGGCCGCCGGAGAGGAAGAAGGTGACGTGGGCATACTTCTCGGTCTCGGCGATGCGCAACTGGGTCTTGCCGTTGTTGGCCAGGTATTCGCCGAGCACGTTGGTCAGTGCTTCCGGGGCGAAGGCGCAGGGCGCCGGGATGCTCGCCGCGTACTGGGTGAGGGTGACGAAGCCGGCCTGTGGCACGCGGGCGCGGGCGAAGCCGTCGAAGTCCGGCTCGACGAAGGCGCGGGTCAGCTCGCGGGCGCGGTCGGCGCGGAAGTTCATGAACACCACGGCATCGCCATCTTCCACCTTGACCGGCTCGCCGATGCTGGTGGCCTTGACGAACTCGTCGCTCTCGCCGCGGGCATAGGCGGCCTCGAGGCCGGCCAGGGCGCTCTCGGCGGCGAATTCGGCGGTGCCGTCGACGATCAGCTGGTAGGCGGCCTGGATGCGATCCCAGCGGTTGTCGCGGTCCAGGGCGAAGTAGCGGCCGATCAGGCTGGCGGTGCGGCCCTTGCCGAGGCGGGCGAAGCAGGCGTCGAGCGTCAGGATGGGGCTCTGGGCGCTTTTGGGCGGTGTGTCGCGGCCGTCGAGGAAGGCGTGCAGGTAGATCTTCTCCGCACCTCGGCGCACGGCCAGCTCGGCCATGGCGGCGAGGTGGTCCTGGTGGCTGTGCACGCCGCCCTCGGAGAGCAGGCCGAGGATATGCACCGCCTTGCCGGCGGCGGCTGCCCGGTCGACGGCGGCGCAGATGGCCGGATTCTCGAAGAACTCGCCGTCCTGGATGGCCTTGGTGACCCGGGTGAAATCCTGGTACAGCACGCGGCCGGCACCGAGGTTCATGTGACCGACCTCGGAGTTGCCCATCTGGCCGTCGGGCAGGCCGACGTCCATGCCGGAGCCGGAAATCAGGCCGCGGGGACAACTGGCGCCCAGGCGGTCGAGCACCGGGGTCTTGGCGGCGTGGATGGCGTTGTGGGCGGGGTTGTCACTGTGACCGAAGCCGTCG
The DNA here is from genome assembly GCF_054779355.1 of Azotobacter armeniacus. Taxonomy (NCBI): domain Bacteria; kingdom Pseudomonadati; phylum Pseudomonadota; class Gammaproteobacteria; order Pseudomonadales; family Pseudomonadaceae; genus Azotobacter; species Azotobacter armeniacus. The sequence continues at coordinate 462 of NZ_BAAGYK010000080.1, read as the reverse complement.
AGGATGATGAGTACCAGCGGTTTGGGCGTAGCAGTCATGTTGCGACCCTCCTGGGGAGGCTGAGGCTGGGGAGGAAGGCCCGGCAGGCCGGGCGCCTTGGGATTCGATAGAAGGTCTTGCCGGTGGGCTGCGAGCCCGATGCTTGCGGGCAGGCGTGCCGGGAGAGGATGCGGGACCGCGATACTGGCCGTGGTGCGGGCTCAGTCGCGATCGAGCCAGGTTCGTCTGGCTGGCGTTGCGTGCGGACTCTGCGGGCAATGCGGGCCGTCATGCGTACCTTGATTGCTTTGTTGTAAATTTACGCAAATTTACGGCTTTCAAATCTGTCTGGTCAAGATTATGTGCGGTTTATTACGAATTTATTAACCCGGCAATCAAATACCCAATCTAAGTGGCATAACGCACCGACGCATGCTGGAAATAGGCAACTACCCGCTCCGGGGTTTTGGCCAGCCAGCTCAT
>NZ_BAAGYK010000079.1:0-833 GCF_054779355.1 Azotobacter armeniacus | reverse complement strand
TGGGGTTTCCCCATGCGAGAGTAGGTCATCGTCAAGCGCCTATCCCGAACCCCCGAGCCACGACAGCGGCTCGGGGGTTTTTGCTTGCGTCAGGAAAGACGGTCTTCCTCTGCTCTGCGGAATTTTTGTGTGGACATCGGACGCATTGTGAAAATTTCTGTTATCCAGCAGGGGCACTTACGGAGGTTTCGCGTGCCATAGGAAACCCTGAAAAAGACTTTGCTATGCTGGTGAAATACGCCCGTCCCCTTGCGCGAGTATCCCGATGAAGCAGTCCTTCTCCACCGACGCCGAGTATGCCGGCAAGCGCAAGCAGACCCGCCGTAACCGCTCCATAAACCCTACCTTCGAAACCGCGCCCTGAGATCTGATGCTGAGCTCCCGATTCCCTCTGGAGCCTGCCCCGCATGATGCGTCCCGCCCCCAACGTCAAAGCTGTTTACCTCTACCCCAAGCCGGTCGATTTCCGTAAATCCATCAATGGCCTGGCGGCCCTGGTCGAGTTGGATATCAAGGTTGCGGTGTTCGACCCTGTGCTGTTCGTCTTCCTCAATCGCACACGCAACCAAGTGAAAATTCTGTACTGGCATCGCAACGGCTTCTGTCTGTGGCTCAAGCGCCTGGAGCGCAAAGCGTCGAAGACTACGAAGCGCTGCTGCCGTGGAATTGCTCGCCAGCAACTGCATCCTGACCGACGAACCCTGCTGGCGGTAGGTGGGGTTTATGGAGCGCTTAGTACGCCAGCCAAGCTGGCAGTTGATAAAGGGTGCAAGTCCCTGCGAGAGAAGTCATGGCGAGACACCTCGGCCCCGAGTCATGCGCTGGTCACCGCG
>NZ_BAAGYK010000078.1:0-1934 GCF_054779355.1 Azotobacter armeniacus | reverse complement strand
TCATGAGCTGGCTGGCCAAAACCCCGGAGCGGGTAGTTGCCTATTTCCAGCATGCGTCGGTGCGTTATGCTACTTAGATTGGGTATTTGATTGCCGGGTTAATAACAGGGGAAAAACAATGAACAGGACGTCGGGCGCACAGTGACCAGTACGTGCGCACGCGCGCACGAGCCAAGCAGCACGACCAATTCGACCGACAAGAAGACCCCGACAAGAAGACCAGTTCCCCAAGATAAAGGAACTGCGACGATCACCACATCACCACCAGCGGCGGAAACGTCATCTACCATTGGGGGAGCACCACCCCGAGGCGGGGAGTGACGACGATCACCAGCGCCAGCAGCGCGTCATCCGGGTGAGTAGGAGAGGGGGTACTTTTGAGAAGTGGTCCTAGTAGTGGTCCGAATTTCCCCAAAAACAACAAAGGCCCGCATCGCTGCGATGCCTAAGTCATTGATTTATATGGTGGCACTAGGAACAAAACTAGAATCATATAGTCTGCGCCAGACAAAGGCTTCAATTGTTTTGATCTTAATAAGGGTACTCGAAAAGGTACTCATCTTCATTTAGTACATAACGTTCATAACCGATCTCTACCCCCTCCCTGAGCTCACCAGCGCTTGCCTGCCTACAGGCATCTGATCCAAGTAAAATCAAAATGATGCATTTTGAGGTCATTTTGATTTATGGTTAAAGCCTACTTCATTGCCAGGAGATGGCCTGATGTTCAATAGCGATGCACCCGCAGGAAAAGTTACGGTTCGCAACCTACCAGCAGAAGTGATTAGCGCCCTGGGACGCCTGGCCGAACAGCATGACCGATCCCTAGAGGCCGAAGCCAGACAAGCGATACGCGCATGGGTGCAACCACAGATAGAAAGCGAAAAGCGTACGTCAAGAGCCGTTAGCGTAGGCCAACGGCTACGTTACCTGCAAAACGAGATTGGTGAATTACGAACCTCGAAAGCCGCGACGCCATCTAGACTGGCGGAGGCCATGGGATGGTCTCACGCTGAAAAAATTGAGAGCTGGCTTGCCGGTGATGAGGAGCCGTCCTTTGATGAGCTCACACAGATTTCCGCTCTGGTAGGTTGTCAAAGAGATTGGCTAGTGCATGGAGAAGGCAATCCGTATTCCCCCGTGTATACAAGGATACCGGAGGATGCTTTTGCGGGCTCCGATTGGCTTTTAAGTCCCGCTGAGGCTGGCGAAAACCCGAAAATCTACTTAGTGCGTAGTCGGAGTAAGGCTGGCGAGTTCGCCTTTGTGAAGAGATTTTCTGACTGGAGCGCTCAAGCATTTTCAACGCCGTACCACATCAGCGACGTGATTGGAGCTGGTGGCGAGTCTAGCTTAGCCTCGCTAAGCCTCGTGCTTCAGGGGTTGTACAAGCGTTGGACTGGGAGAGATTCGAATGATGTTTGGGTTGAAGGCTACCTCGTGGACGAAAGCTCATACTCATCACTACTAGCTGGCAAGCGCCATCCGATGAATATTCTTCAGCATGAAGAGAAGAGCTGCTGGTGGGAAGATTTCTGGGATGAAAACCAGTTCCGAAAACAAGAGTATTGGCCTGGCTGGAAAAGCATCACAGAGCGTATTTTTCAGGTAGTTGAAGGACGCCCCTCACTGAAGAAACAACGCGAACAACTGAATGGCACCCCTCACACGCCAAATTAGAGCAGGCTTGGAGAGCAATGGAAGCAAAGGCTTCAGCACCTCTGTTATCAGTGAGTGAGCAGGGCTGGCGAAGGCTTTTGAACGCCCCCGAAAATTTTCTAAGCCTTGTCATTCGGGGATTGTAGGCCGACTGCGCAAGAATCTGCGCAATTATTAACGCGGCAATCAAATTCACGATATAAAGGGACATGAAAAAGATTGATGCCCGAAAGCTCTCTCGAGAAACTCAGGACCAGATGCGACGCCTGGCCATG
>NZ_BAAGYK010000077.1:0-3389 GCF_054779355.1 Azotobacter armeniacus | reverse complement strand
GGCGGCGAGGCCGTCGATGGATTTTCGGAAATCGACAGGCTTGGGATAGAGGTAGACCTTTTCGACCTTGGCGTCGGGTCGCATCATGGTGGCTGGCTCCAGAAGGAAATCGGGAGCACAGCATCGGCGGGCCTTTACCTCGGTTGAAGATGGGGTTCATGGAGCGCTTTCGATCAGATAAGACTGACAAAAGCACTGTCAACAAGCCAGCTCGGTTACTCCTTGATCAAGCTTGGCGCGCTCTTCGCTTCCTCCATGGCCTCCGACTCGGTCGTCTGCAGTAGCAGGAGGTTCAACTTTGTCGTGGCCTCGACCAAGCTGATCTGCAGATCTTGAGCCCTCCCCTGCTCACTCGCCAGGCTCGCTCTCAGCTCGGCCATCTCGCTCTGCTGCAGAGCGAGACGCTCCAGCAGGATATCCCGGCTGCCATACGCCTGGTTCAGTTTTGTACGCAGTGTGTCGAGCTCTTCCTTCTGCGCTGTGATCGAGTCCTGCAGGTTGTCCCGCTCTTTCACGATCAGGCGGTTTTCGGTAGCCAGACGTTCATTGTCACGGTTCAGTCTGGTCAGTTCGTCCTGCTTCACCACCAAGCTCTGCTGCAACTGGCGAAGCTCCATTTGCAACTGCTGCAGCTGTGTCTCGTGGCGGCGCTGCTCCTGCTCGCGCTGTTCCTTGCTGGTCTGCCGATAGTGCTCCAAGGCTTCACGGCCGTGCCGATGCTTCTCCTCCAGCGAGCGAATCTGCTCGTCGCGTTCCATCAGTCGTGCTGCTTGGTCTTGATTGGCCTGGAGCAGGCGTGCCTGCTCAACCTGCAGTTGCTGCAGCTGTTCACGGGCTTCCCGGTGGAGCTCCATCTCCCCTTGCAACTGCCCGGTCAGCGCCGTGACTTGTCCTTCCAACTGCCGGCTCCCCTCCTCCATCAACCGCAGCTGTTCCTGCAATTGAGTGCGCTCCTCATTAAAGCGCTCACGCATCCGCTCGACCAGCTCATTGGCTTCGTCCTGCAATCTCTCCGCCAAGGCAGCGACCAGCCGGCTCAGCTCTTCGCTCAAGCTGACGCCACTCTCGGCCTGCCCGGTCTCGCTCTCCTCCAGCTCCTTCAGATAACGGTGAATAGTGGTCTTCGAACCTGTATTGCCCAGTTCGATGCGTACCGCGTCGATGCTGGGATGTTCGCCGCGGGCCTGCAGCGCTCGGCGGGCCTGCATGACTAGTGCCTTATTGATGCCGCCCCGTGCCATAGGCCCTGCTCTCCTGATTATTTCGTACTGTTTTACATATTATGTAATTACATTGAAATTTACACCATTGCGGATATGAAATTTGGAAATTTATAAGATTGGATAATTGAAGTTTATCCACTGACATACTCCAAGGTAGCTGCGAGAATGGCGTTTTCCGTACGGGTGATGGGCAATGAGTGATATTGAGCGTTACCTGCAGGCCGGCACGCGGGAGAACACCCGGCGCAGCTATCAGGCGGCCATCGAGCATTTCGAGGTGAGCTGGGGCGGCTTTCTGCCGGCGACCGGCGACAGCGTAGCGCGCTACCTGGCCGCCCATGCCGGCAAGCTGTCGCTCAACACGCTGAAATTGCGCCTAGCCGCCCTGGCTCAATGGCATATCAGCCAGGGCTTCCCGGACCCGACCAAGGCACCGGTGGTCCGCCAGGTGCTCAAGGGCATCCGTGCCCTGCATCCGGCGCGGGAAAAGCAGGCCGCACCGCTGCCACTGCAGCACATGGAACAGGCCATCGGCTGGCTAGACGGTGAAGCCAGCAACGCCATCGCCCGGGGCGACACAGCCACCTTGCTGCGCTGCCGGCGCGACGCTGCGCTGCTGCTGATTGGCTTCTGGCGGGCCTTTCGCAGCGACGAGCTGTGTCGCCTGGACGTCGAGCAGATCCAGGCTGTGGCCGGTGTGGGCATGGAGATCTACCTACCGCGCAGCAAGAGCGACCGCGACTTCCTCGGCACCACCTACCGCGCCCCGGCCCTGAAGCGGCTGTGCCCGGTGCAGGCCTATCTGGGCTGGATCGCCCTGGCCGATCTGACACGCGGTCCGGTGTTCCGCCGCCTGGACCGCTGGGGCAACCTGGGCGAGGACGGGCTCAACCCCAACAGCCTCATCGCCCTGCTGCGGCAAATCCTGCGTCGCGCCGGGATACCGGCCGAGTCGTACAGCAGTCACTCGCTGCGCCGTGGCTTTGCCACCTGGGCCGCGGCCAATGGCTGGGATCTCAAGAGCCTGATGGGCTATGTCGGCTGGAAGGACATGAAATCAGCCATGCGTTATATCGACCCCACGATTTCCTTTGGAGGGCTGGCCGCCAAGCCTCTCTTGGAGAGCGATGCCAGCACCTTGCCGAAGCTTCCTGATCCGCTTTAGCGCTTGCCCGTGATTACGGGTTTGAGAGGTGACTCGAAGGATTGGTTTGGTGAAACTTTTCCAAACCTGGATTTCCGATTTCAGGAAAGCGTATTCACAAGGGGTTCAGCCGGGATACGTGTAAAACCGATACCGGCTTCCGGCGGCCCTGGCAGCCGGTGAAGGACCTGTATGCCCTGGCCTCGGCGTCGCCGAAACGGCTCGGTGGCCCTGGTCGACCCGGCTGTACGCCGTGAAACAGGCGCCGCGGGGGCGCCAGCACCGGCGCATCACCGGAACCCTGGCCCGGGACTAGCGCAGTCGGCAAAAGGCGCAGCGCGAGAGCGAGCCCTGGCTGCTGGCTAGCAACCTGCCCGCGGCGCATCGAGATCCTGCTGCTGATTGCCGTGCTGGCCAACTACGCGCTGTGCCTGCTGTGCCTGCTGGGTCTGCAGGCGCGGGAGGCGCGGGAGGCGGGGCACGAGCGGCGCTTCCAGAGCAACAGCGTCAAGGACAAGCACGTGCTGTCGCTGTGGCGGCTGGGGCTGGGGCTGGAATATGCACGTACTTATGCGGGAGGCATTTCCGGGGAGAGGCTGCGGGACCTGGAGCTGGCCCTGCGGCGGGAGGTCTACCGGCAAGCGCAGGAGTTGGGGTGATTTTGTGGGGATCACTCAAGCTCAGTATGCCGGAAAATTTTCTTTCAGGTACTTACTATTCTTCGAATATCTCTTCGATAATGACCTCGAGAACACGGATAATCGCGAATGCCAAAGCGTCCTTTATATTGGTTTTTTATAGCGTTGCGTACGGCGTTTACAAGGTAATTGTCGCGGAATCCCACAAGGAGAATTTGCAAACATACCCTCGAGCGCCCACGTTTCTTTGCGTCTGTACCAGCCAACCGACCTTGATGCACTTATTAACCCGGCAATCAAATACCCAATCTAAGTGGCATAACGCACCGACGCATGCTGGAAATAGGCAACTACCCGCTCCGGGGTTTTGGCCAGCCAGCTCAT
>NZ_BAAGYK010000076.1:0-43540 GCF_054779355.1 Azotobacter armeniacus | reverse complement strand
ATCCAGGCTAGGCACCCTGGCGGGCAACTGAGTCCCTCCTGCCCATCCTGCAAAATGCACGCTGTGCTTGGGTGCTTTCTTGCACTTTGCAAGATGTGGTTCTATGGTTTCTTCGCAACACATTGATTCATATGGTAATTACCTGCTGGAATGATACTTGCCTCAATCTTTCGCCGCGGGACCATATGATTAGGGAGTAGCTCCATGAAGCAGATAGAAGAAACCCTTATCGCCGCTTTCCCCGAATGCGACGTCCTCATCGAGCCGCGTCCGGATGGCAGCCTGCTGCTCACCCTGCAGCAGGGCGAGCGCTTGGTAATGCGTCGGGCCTTGTCCCTGAGCCAAGTGCAAAACAGGGTGCATCTTGACTGGCTGATCAGCTCGGTGCAGCGCGACCTGGCCATCGAGGCCGGCAAGGCGCCGATGCTCGCCAGGCTGCAAAGTCAGAGCCGCGTCCGTCTGCCTACCTACGCATCCACCTGACATCGCTGGGATGGGCTTCAGCCGTCCTGATGCGCTTGCCAGTCGATCAAGGGAATCCACCTGCCGGCCCGGCACACTGCCGGGCCTTCTTTTGGGCAGGCCGCACGAATCACCTGCAGTTTCTCCGGCCATCTTTGCCGCGTCTTCCTGACCTGCTTTACTGGCGTCCCCCGCCAGGTCCGTCAACCTACCTGGCCATCCCCCACAAGGAGTTCCCAATGGCTGGTAGCAGTCTGCTAACCCTGCTCGATGACATCGCCACCCTGCTCGATGATGTCTCGGTGATGACCAAGCTCGCGGCGAAGAAGACCGCCGGCGTGCTCGGCGACGATCTCGCCCTCAATGCCCAGCAGGTCACCGGCGTGCAGGCCGAGCGGGAGTTGCCGGTGGTCTGGGCGGTGGCCAAGGGCTCGCTGCTGAACAAGGTGATCCTGGTGCCCGCCGCGCTGCTCATCAGCGCCCTGGCGCCCTGGCTGATTACCCCGCTGCTGATGCTCGGCGGCGCCTTCCTCTGTTACGAGGGCTTCGAGAAGCTGGCGCACAAGCTGACCCACAGCGCCGCCGAGGACGAGGCCGAGCACGCCGAACTGACCGCCGCGCTGGTCGATCCCAACATCGATCTGGTCGCCTTCGAGAAGGACAAGATCAAGGGTGCGGTGCGCACCGACTTCATTCTCTCCGCCGAGATCATCGCCATCACCCTCGGCACCGTGGCGCAAGCCTCCTTCGTCACCCAGGTCAGTGTGCTGGTGGGCATCTCGCTGATCGTGACCCTCGGCGTCTACGGGCTGGTCGCCGGCATCGTCAAGCTGGATGATCTCGGTCTCTATCTGGAGCGCCAGCCCGACCCGCTGCTGAACCGTCTCGGCCGCGGCCTGCTGAATGCCGCACCCTGGCTGATGAAGGGGTTGTCGGTACTCGGCACCGCGGCGATGTTCCTGGTCGGTGGCGGCATCCTGGTGCACGGCCTGCCGTTTCTCGCCCACTGGCTGCACGGCCTGGAGGCCACCACCAACGGCCTGCCGACCGTGGGCAGCATTCTCTCGGCGCTGGTGCCGACGCTGATGAACGCGCTGGTCGGCATCGTCGCCGGTGGTCTGGTGCTGGCCGGCGTCACGCTGGTCAAGCGGGTGCTGAAGGCCTTCGGCCGCCAAGGCCGTTAGGCCGGATTCAACCGATTTCCAGCACCTCGTAGCACTGACGCATCCCGGCCAGCGTCAACTCGATCTCATCCCCCACGCCCCGGCCGAGCAGGCGCTGGCCGAGCGGCGAGCGCGGGGTGATGACCATCACCTGCTGGTCGCCATCCTGCACCTTGAGGCCGGCCGCCTCCGGGCCGAGAAACAGTGTCTGTTCCTCGCCCTGTCCGTCGACCAGGCGCACGAGGGCCGTCAGCTGAACGCCATGCTCGGCATCGAAGGAGCGCAGTTGCAGGTTCTGATAGAGGCTCAGGGCCTGGCGGATCTCCTCCACTCGCCGCGACTGGCCGGCGGCCAGATAGGCTGCCTCCAGGCCGAGAGTGTCGTACTTGTTCTCGGCGATGTTCTCTTCATGGGTCGCCGCCTCATGGGCCGTCTGCGCGGCGTGCTGGGCGAGGGCCAGGTTGTCTTCCAGGCGGGCGAGGATCAGCTGTAACACGTAGGCTTTGGTCATCGGAAGGCGTCGGGGAATGCAAGGGAAATCGGAGCGCGGCGGTGGTCGGCCGGTGGCGAAGGGCGTCGACCGCGTGGCGTCGGTACTCACGTGGATGTCAATAGTGCCTGAATAGTTGGTTGCAGTTTGCGCCCGCTTGCAAGCCCTGCCGCTGCTGGAGGGTGACGCCGCTGCGCCATCCTCCGCCGGCAGCTTGGTCGAGGTCATCAGAGTGTACGCAGGAAGGCGACCAGGTCGGCCTTTTCCTCCGCGGTCAGACCCCGTTGCAGCACCAGATTGAAGAACTCGACGGTGTCGTCCAGGGTCAGCAGGCGGCCATCGTGCAGGTACGGCGGAGAGTCCTTGATGCCGCGCAGGGGGAAGGTCTTGATCGGTCCGTCGGCCTTGGCCAGGCGGCCGTTGATGTTCTGCGGCTCGAAGAAGCGCTCGGTCTTCAGGTTGTGCATCGAGTTGTCGGTGTAGTAGGGCGGGGCGTGGCAGCCGGCGCAGGCTGCCTTGCCGTGGAACAGCGCCTCGCCGCGCAGCTCCTGCTCACTGGCCTGGGCCTTGATCAGCCGGCCCTCGACGTCCAGCTTGGGCGCCGGCGGGAAGTCCAGGATGTTCTGGAGCTCGCCCATGAAGTGCACCTGGCTGCCACGCTCGAGGATGTTCACCCCCTTCTTGGTGGCGATCACCGGGTCACCGTCGAAATAGGCGGCGCGCTGCTCGAACTCGGTGAAATCCTCCACCGACTTCAAGGCTCGCTGCGAGCCGAACAGCCGCTGGATGTTCACCCCGCGTAGCGACGGGGTGTCGATGCGATGGCGCAGTTCCTGCGGACGGATGTCGCCGACCAGGTGAGTGGCGGCGTTGGTGTGGCCGTTGGCGTGGCAGTCCAGGCAGGCCACGCCGCGGTGCGGGTGTTCGCTGCGGCGGTCCTCGGTGGCGTTGAACTGCTGCTGCGGAAAGGGCGTGAGCAACAGGCGCAGGCCTTCGAGCTGCTTGGGATTGAGGATGCCGTTGAACAGCTCATGGAAGTTGAACAGGGTCACCTGCTTGCCCTGGGACACGTCGCCCAGGTCCGGACGGGTGGTGAGAAAGATCGGCGCCGGGAATTCGGGGAGGAAGTGATCGGGCAGGTCGAAGTCCAGGTCGAAACGGGTCAGGTCGCGCTGCTCCTGCTGGTTGATCTCGTCGATCATGAACTGCGGGAAAACCATGCCGCCCTCGCCGTGCTTGGGATGGGGCAGTGGCATGAAGCCGGCTGGAAACAATCGTTTCCCACGGATGTCCTCGGGACTCATCCGGGCCAGGTCGTCCCAGTTGGTGCCGCTCGACAGCTTGACCCGCACGCCGCCCTGTACCGGCTTGCCCTTGCTCATGGTGACGCCCTCGACGGGCTTGTCGGCGAGGTCGTAGCGCGTATCCAGCAAGCGCTGCTGCGTCTTCATCACACTGGATTTCTCGCCCGCCAGACGCTGTTTGACGGTCTCGAAGGCTTCGGTGACCGCCACCGGCAGGTAGCTGGTCGGTTTCTCTTCCGGCGCGGCCTGTGCGCTGTCGGCCAGGACCAGAGCCAGGGCGAAAGGTATCGCCAAGCCTGCTCTTACTGCTGAACTGCTCATGGGCTCCTCCATGCAATAGGTGTCCCGAGGAAACAGCAATAGGTATAGACGAACGTGTCGGGGAAGGCGAAATGATGGGAAAGTGCCTGGCGGCAGGGATTGCCCTACCGCTGGCGGTCAGTGCGCCGGGCTCTGGTGCAGGGGCGCGGCGAGGCCGCGCAGCGGAGCGAGCTGGCCGGCGATCAGCGCCAGCTGGCTCTGCACCAGACGCAGGCCGTCGTCCTGTTCCTCGGGCAGTTGTTCAAGACGCTGGGTCAGGGCCTGCTCGGCCTCGTTGTGGACGGCCACCGGGCGGTTCCCGGCGAGCTCCCGGGCGATCTCCTCAAGACTGTCGGCGAGGCGCTCGGCAGCCTCGTCGAGCAGCGGGCGGCACTCGGCCTCGGGCAACTGCTCGCGGTGCGCGCCGAGCGCCGAGAGGTAGCTCAGCAGGGTGTGGGAGAGGACCAGGAAGCGGAAGCCGACGTCCGCCTCGCGGCGGAAGTGACCGGGTTCCATGAGCATCCCGGAGAGGGTCGAGGACAGCGCCGCATCGGCGTTGTGCGCATCGCGCCGGGCCAGGCGGTAGGCCAGGTCGTCGCGCTTGCCGCTGCGATACTGCTGCATCAGCTGGCGCAGGTAGCGGGCGTTGCAGGCCAGGGTGTTGGCCAGCACCCGGTTCAGCTGGCGGTCCTGCCAGTCGGGGAGGATCAGGAACACCGCGAGGCCGGCGATCAGGCTGCCGAGCAGGGTGTCCACCAGGCGCGGCCAGATCAGCCCGTAGCTGTCGCCGACCTGATTGAAGCAGGACAGTACCAGCAGGGTGATCGCCGCGGTGGCCAGGGTGTAGTGACTGGCGCGGGTGGCGAAGAACACCACCCCGGCGATCACCGCGAACAGCGACTGCACCAGCAGGCTGGGGAAGAGATCGAACAGCGCCCAGCCGGCCACCAGGCCGAGCACGGTACCGACGATGCGCTGGCGGACCCGGCGGCGGGTGGCGCCGAAGTTGGGCTGGCAGACGAACAGGGTGGTCAGCAGGATCCAGTAGCCCTGGGTGGGGTGGATCAGGTGCAGCAGGGCGTAGCCGGCGGAGAGCGCCACCGCCAGGCGCAGGGCGTGGCGGAACGGCCGCGAGGCCGGGGTCAGGTGCTGGCGCAGGCGGCCGAGGGCCTCGCCGAGCGATTGCGGCTCGCGGTCGAGCAGGCTGCTGTCCTGGGCCTCGGCGAGTGCGTCGGGATTGCGCGCATCGTGCAGCAGGTGGTCGAGGTGGACGAGGTTGTCGGCCAACGCGTCGAGCGAGCGCAGCAGCTGGCGCCAAGCCGGATTGCCCGGCCGCCGCAGGTGCTCCAGCGAGGTCTGCAGGTCTTCGAGGGCCTGGGTCTGATCAAAGCAGTCGAACGGCTGGCGCAGCTCGATGGCTCGCGCCAGGGCCTGGCAGGACTTGCCCTGCTGGCGTATCACCAGGCGGCAGCGGAACAGCACGTCACTGTGGAAGAAGGCCTCGGCCAGCGCGTTGTAGGGGTAGTGCGAGGAACTGGCGCGCTCGTGAATGTCCTGGGCGAGGAAGTACAGCTTCAGGTAGCGGTTCACCTGCGGCGTCGGCCGGCCGTTGTCGACCCGGTGCAGGATGATTTCCTTGGCGGCGTTCAGCGCCGCCACCACCCGGCTGTTCTGCTGGGCCAGCTCCAGGCGGCGCTTTTCCACGTCGAGATGGCGCACCGGCTCGAACAGCGACGACTTGAGCTTCAGGTATTGGCCCAGCTCGCGGAACACCCGGGCCAGGCTCTGCTGGATCGGCTGGGTGCTGAACAGTGCCTGCCAGAGCACCGAGAGCACGCCGTACCAGGCGGCGCCGGCGACCAGCACCAGGGGCTCGCGCCACAGGTCGACCGGCGGCCCGCCGCGCTGGTCGATGCCGATCATGGTGTAGATCGACAGGATCAGCGTGCCCGTGGCGATGGTGGCGTAGCGCTCGCCCAGCGCCCCGAGCATGGTCAGGCCGAAGCTGGAGAGCGCCAGGGCGGCGGCGAACCGCCAGGGGTAGGGGAACAGCAGCTCGACGGCGAAGGCCGCCGCGGCGAAGCAGGCCAGGGTCACCAGCAGCGCCTGCAGCCGGCCCTCCCAGCTGTCGTCGGTTTCCGCCAGGGCGCTGGCGATGATGCCGAGGAACAGCGGGATGAGCAAGTCCATGCGATCCAGGATCCAGCTCAGGGCCATGCTGCCGGTGAGGGCGATGAACACCCGCAGGCTGTAGCTGAAGATGTGGTGGGCCCAGAGTTGGCGAAGGGACTGGCGGAGGGAGGTCGAGGGCATGGGGTCGGCCTGGCGGTGGGGGCGGGTCATTGTAGACATCGGAGGAACGGGGCGGGAGGCCTCGGCAGCGAAGTTTGAGCGCCGCATTTTCTTTGGCTGAACCTGTAGGTCGTGCCGAGGAAAGTGCCTCGTCCGGACATCTGGAGTATGGGCAGCCACCAAGCCGCTCCCTCCGTCTCGTCTATCCTTTCCCCATTCACACACTTCATCGGGGAAACCATGCCCGCTCCCGCACGTTGTCTGCGCCTGATCCTGGCGCTGTCCTTGCTGCTGCTGGCGGCGCTGCCGGCCCTCGCCGCCCCGCCGCCGGTCACGGTGCTGACGGTGGAGGGGGCGATCGGTCCGGCCAGCGCCGACTACCTGATCCGCGGCCTGGCTCGCGCCGAGGAGGAGGGCGCACAGCTGGTGGTGGTGCGCATCGACACCCCCGGCGGGCTGGACACATCTATGCGCTCGATCATCAAGGCGATTCTCGCCAGCCCCTTGCCGGTGGCCAGCTATGTGGCGCCGAGCGGCGCGCGGGCGGCCAGCGCTGGTACCTACATCCTCTATGCCAGCCATATCGCCGCCATGGCGCCGGGCACCAACCTCGGCGCGGCGACGCCGGTGCAGATCGGCGGCCTGCCCGGTACGCCGCCGCAGCAGCCAGGGCAGCCGGAGAAACCCGGCGAGGCGGACAAGCCCGGCGAGCAGCCGGCCGCGCCTGAGCCCGCCGATGCCCTGACCAAGAAGCAGATCAACGACGCTGCCGCCTATATCCGCGGCCTCGCCCAGCTGCGCGGACGCAACATCGAATGGGCCGAGCAGGCGGTGCGCGAGGCGGTCAGCCTGTCCGCCCAGGAAGCCCTCGAGCTGAAGGTGATTGACCACCTGGCCGCCGACCTGCCCGATCTGCTGCGCCAGCTGGACGGCAAGCGCTTCGCCGTGGCCGAGGGCATGGTCACGCTCGACACCACCGAAGCGGTGCTGATCCCCCACGAGCCAGACTGGCGCACACGGCTGCTGGCGGTGATCACCAACCCCAGCGTGGCGCTGATTCTGATGATGCTCGGCGTCTACGGGCTGTTCTTCGAATTCTCCAGCCCGGGCTTCGGCCTCGGCGGGGTGCTCGGCGGCATCTGTCTGATCCTCGCCCTCTACTCCCTGCAACTGCTGCCGGTGAACTACGCCGGGGTCGGCCTGATCCTGCTCGGCATCGCCTTCATGGCCGCCGAGGCGTTCCTGCCCAGCTTCGGCGTGCTGGGTATCGGCGGGGTGGTGGCCTTCGTTATCGGCGCGCTGATCCTGATCGATACCGAGGTGCCGGGCTTCGGCATCCCGCTGTCGCTGATCCTGACCCTGGCGATCGTCAGCGCCGGGCTGATCGTCTTCATCGTCAGCATGGCCTTGAAGGCGCGCCACCGTGCGTTGCAGAGCGGCGACGCCGGGCTGGTCGGCAGCCTGGCGGCAGTGACCGCGGTCGAGGTCGACGACCCGCTGGCCGGTTGGGTGCAATTGCAGGGCGAGCGCTGGCAGGTGCGTAGCCCTGCGCCGCTGCAGCCCGGCCAGGCAGTGCGTGTGGTGGCCCGCCAGGGGCTGCTGCTGAACGTCGCGGCCGTCGAGCAACCCACCCCGCAAGGAGACTGACATGGGCTTCGAACTGAGTTTCGGTTTCATTCTGGCGCTGCTGGTCGCGCTGCTGCTGTCGGCGTTTCGCATCCTGCGTGAGTACGAGCGGGGCGTGGTGTTCCAGCTCGGGCGCTTCTGGAAGGTCAAGGGGCCGGGGCTGATCATCATCGTCCCGGGCATCCAGCAGATGGTGCGGGTCGACCTGCGCACCATCGTCCTCGACGTGCCGACCCAGGACGTGATCTCCCGCGACAACGTCTCGGTCAAGGTCAACGCGGTGATCTACTACCGGGTGCTCGATGCGCAGAAGGCGATCATCCAGGTCGAGGACTACCACGGCGCCACCAGCCAGCTGGCGCAGACCACCCTGCGCGCGGTGCTCGGCAAGCACGAGCTGGACGACATGCTGGCCGAGCGCGAGAAGCTCAACAGCGATATCCAGCAGGCGCTGGATGTGCAGACTGACGCCTGGGGCATCAAGGTGGCCAACGTCGAGATCAAGCACGTCGACCTCGACGAGTCGATGATCCGCGCCATCGCCAAGCAGGCCGAGGCCGAGCGCGAGCGGCGGGCCAAGGTGATCCATGCCGAGGGCGAGCTGCAGGCCTCGGAAAAGCTCATGCAGGCCGCGGAAATGCTCGGCCGCCAGTCCGGCGCCATGCAGCTGCGCTACATGCAGACCCTCGGCACCATCGCCGGCGACAAGAGCTCGACCATTGTCTTCCCGTTGCCCATGGAGCTGCTGCAGCTGCTCAAGGATCAGGGGCGGAAGGAGTGAGGCCAGTCGATGGTGCCACCGGACGTCGGTGTGGATCCGGCTTGCCGGGCCGTTGATCGCGATCAAGCTCGTTCCTGCAGGTGCTGAAGCAGGTCCATGAAAATCGATGAGTCGGGTTGTTTGACGAGACCCGTCGAGGAACGACAGGTAACGCCCGCCGGGCGAGGAGGCTGCCATGCGCATCGGGGTACCCAGGGAGCTCAAGAACCACGAATACCGGGTCGGCCTGACGCCGTCCTCGGTGGCCGAGCTGACCGCCCTCGGCCATGAGGTGTGGGTCGAGAGCCAGGCCGGCGCCGCCATCGGCTTCGCCGGCGCGGATTATCGGGCCGCCGGGGCGCGCCTGGCCGCGGACGGCGCGGCGCTCTACGAGGCCGCCGAGCTGATCGTCAAGGTCAAGGAGCCGCTGGCCGAGGAGCGCGCCCGCCTGCGCCCGTGGCACAGCTTGTTCACCTACCTGCATCTGGCCCCGGACCGGGCGCAGACCGACGACCTGCTGGCCAGTGGCGCCACCTGCATCGCCTACGAGACGGTCAGCGATGCCCAGGGTGGCCTGCCACTGCTGGCGCCGATGTCCGAGGTCGCCGGGCGGATGGCGATCCAGGCCGGCGCCCACTGCCTGGAAACGGCCCAGGGCGGGCGCGGCGTGCTGCTCGGCGGGGTGCCCGGAGTGGCACCCGGCAAGGTGGTGATCCTCGGCGGTGGGGTAGTGGGCAGCCAGGCGGTGGCTATGGCCGTCGGCCTGGGGGCGGACGTTACCGTGCTGGATCGCAGCCTGGACACTCTGCGCCGTCTGGATGCTCATTACGGCAACCGCATCGCCACCCTCCACGCGACGGGCGCGGCGCTGCGCGAGCAGGTGCTGGCGGCGGATCTGGTGATCGGCGCCGTGCTGATCCCCGGCGCGGCGGCGCCCAAGCTGATCAGTGCGGAGATGGTCGCGCGGATGAGGCCCGGCGCGGTGCTGGTGGATGTGGCCATCGACCAGGGCGGCTGCGCCGAGACCTCGCGCCCGACCACCCATGCCGAGCCGACCTACCTGGTCGACGGCGTGGTGCACTACTGTGTGGCCAACATGCCCGGCGCGGTGGCACGCACCTCGACCCTGGCGCTGAACAACGCGACCCTGCCGTTTGTCGTCGCCCTGGCGGGCAAGGGTGTGCGCCGCGCCCTGGAGGACGATCCGCACCTGCGCAACGGCCTCAATGTGGCCCACGGCCAGCTCGCCTGCGCCAGCGTGGCCGAGGCCCACGGCCTGCCGTACCGCAGCGCCACCGAGCTGCTGGCGCGGCTGTGAGCGGCGCGCTGGAGACCCTGTGGGAGCGGCCCCCGAGTAGGGCGGGTAACCGCGCAGCGTTACCCGCCAACGGCACCAGCGGTGCCGCCTTCGTGATTTCTGCCACCCGCGTTGTCCGGCAGGTGGTCGGTTGACTTGTGAACCGATCAGTCCTAAATTTGCTCCATGACCCGCGGACGTCCCCGTACCTTCGATCCGGACCAACTGCTCGAACAGGCCATGCAAGTGTTCTGGCGGCGTGGCTATGAAGCCACCTCGCTGCAGGACCTGCTGGCGGCGACCGGCCTGTCGAAGAGCAGTCTGTACCAGAGCTATCCGAGCAAGCGCGCGCTGTTCGAGGCGGCGTTGCGCCAGTACTGCGCCCAGCGTCGCCGCGAGCTGCGCGAGCGGCTGCAGTCGGCGGCCTCGCCGCGCGCGTTCCTGCGCGCCTGGCTGCTCTGCGCCCTGGAGGAGGAGTGCGCCGGCGACCCTCCGCGTGGCTGCATGCTGGTCAACGTGGCCAGTGAGTTCTCCCAGGCCGATCCGGAGATCGCTGCGCTGCTGCGCAGCGGCGCCGAGGGCATAAGCCAGGTGCTGGGCGAGGCCCTGCAGTGGGCCCAGGCCTGTGGCGAGCTGGATGCGGCGGCCGATGTGCAGGTGCTGGCCGGCTATCTGCTGTGCGTGATGAGCGGCCTGCGCACTCAGCGCAAGGCGGGGGCCTCGACGGAGGCCCTGCGCGCGACGATCGAGGTGGCTCTGGGCTGCCTCAGGTGATGGTTTGTCTGTTTTTGGACCGGTAAGTCCCAATAAAAGGAGATGGAAATGCGCGAACTGTACGAACTCTGCGGAGCGTCCCCCGAAGTGGTGTTTTCCCCCTACTGCTGGCGGGTGCGTCTGGCCCTGGCGCACAAGGGGCTGGACTTCGCCAGCCGTCCGCTGCGCTTCGCCGACAAGGAACCACTGGCTTTCTCCGGCCAGCAGCTGGTGCCGGTGCTGCGCGATGGCGAGACGACAGTCCACGACAGCCTGGCGATCTTCCGCCATCTGGACGAGCACTACCCCGAGCACAGCCTGCTCGGCGGCGTGCCGGGCGAAAGCCGCTTGCGGCTGATCGACCAGTACGTCGCCCTGGACCTGCGCCCGGCGCTGTTCCGCCTGCTGGTGCTGCGCATTCTGGAGTGCATCGATCCGGCCGACCGCGACTATTTCCGCCAAAGCCGCGAGAAGGCGCTGGGCATGTCCTTGGAAGCCTTCGCCGACCGCGACGCCGGGCAGGCGCAGCTGGCGCGGGCGCTGCAGCCGCTGAGCGCGTTGCTGGCCGGGCAGCCCTGGCTGGACGGGGCGGCCCCAGGCGGCGCTGACTACCTGGTCGGCGGCTTCTTCTTCTGGGCCTGGTGCCTGGGCGAGCAGCTCTGGCCCGAGGATTCGCCGGTCGGCGCCTGGTTCCACCGCCTGCTGGCCTTCTGCGAGGAACGCCAGGGGCCGGTGCAGCGTGCCGCCAATAGCTGAGGAGGGCAAGCCGATGATCGATCTCTACTACTGGACCACCCCCAATGGTCACAAGATCACCGTTTTTCTCGAGGAAACCGGGCTGGACTACCGCCTGCGTCCGGTGCACATCGGCAAGGGCGAGCAGTTCGCCCCCGAGTTCCTGAAGATCGCCCCGAACAACCGGATCCCGGCAATCGTCGACCAGGCCCCGGCCGACGGCGGCGCGCCGCTGGCGCTGTTCGAGTCCGGCGCCATCCTCGAATACCTGGCAGACAAGACCGGGCGCTTCCTGCCCCGGGAAACCCGCCCGCGCTTTCAGGTGCTGCAGTGGCTGTACTGGCAGATGGGTGGGCTGGGGCCGATGGCCGGGCAGAACCACCATTTTGTCCGCTATGCGCCGGAGCCGATTCCCTACGCCATCGAGCGCTATGTGAAGGAGACCACGCGCCTGTACGGGGTGCTCGACCGCCAGTTGCAGGGCCGCGACTACGTGGCGGGCGACTACTCCATCGCCGACATGGCGATCTACCCCTGGGCCAAGCTGTGGGAAGGCCAGCGCCAGCGTCTCGAGGACTTCCCCAACATGGCCGCCTGGCTCGAGCGCATCGCCGCGCGGCCGGCGGTGCAGCGCGCCTACGCCCTGGCCGAGCAGGTCAACGTCGACCCCGGGGCGCTGCTCACCGACGAGGCGCGCTGGCTGCTGTTCGGCCAAGGGCGCTGAGGGGTGCCGGAGCGCGCCTCAGCCTGGCCGGTATGCCGGGTGCGAGGATAGGTTGGCATCGGCCTGGTGAATGTGGCTGCGTCCGCGGGCCTTGGCCTGATACATCGCCTGGTCGGCCTCGCGCAGCAGGTTTTCGTGGCTCTGCCCGCGGCAGATACTGATGCCGATGCTGGCGCTCAGGCTGACCTGCACATTCCCCAGCTGCACTGGCTGGGCGAGCGAGTGGAGGATGCGCTCGGCCAGGGCGCGGGCCTGCTCCTCGGAGTCGATGGCCTCGCAGATCAGCACGAACTCGTCGCCGCCCAGGCGGGCCACCAGGTCGGTAGCGCGGGCGCTGGTCTGCAGGCGGACGGCGACCTGCAGCAGCAGCTGGTCGCCGGCGGCATGGCCGTGGTGGTCGTTGATCGCCTTGAAGCCATCGAGGTCGATCAGGATCAGGGCGAGCAGCTCCTGCTTGCGCTGGGCGCGCTGCCAGGCCTGGGTCAGGCGCTGGTTCAGCCCGGCGCGGTTGGCCAGGCCGGTGAGCGGGTCCTGCAGGGCCATGGCGCTGAGGCGCGCGTTGGCCTCGGCGAGGGCGGCGGTGCGTTCGGCTACTCGCCGTTCCAACTGGCGCTCCTGTTCCTGCAGGGCCTTCAGGGCTTCCTGCTGGCTGCGCAGGACGGCCTCGCGGGCCTCCAGCTTGAGGCGCTTGAGTTCGCTCAGGCGCGCCGCCAGACCGAAGGAGAGCAGCAGCATCTCCAGCACCGAGCCGAACTGGATGCTGTTGGCGGTGATCAGGTTGCTCGGCAGCAGGGTGAAATTGCGCAGCGCCATGAGCAGTGCGCCGGCCATCAGGGTCAGCTCGGCGAGCACGAAGATGCGTGCCCCCGGAGAGCGCCGCAGCAGGCCGGCCAGACCGCAGCCGAGCAGCAGCAGGATGCCGCCGATGCTGCTCAGGGAGAGTGTCTGCAGCGCCCGGTCGACCGGCAGCAGCAGCGCACCCAGGGCCACCCCGAAGTGCACGGCGCAGGCCTGGCCGAGCAGGTGGTGCCAGCGCGGCAGGGCGTGGCGGGTATCGAGAAACTCGCGGGTGAGCAGGGTGCCCATGGCCATGGCGAGGGCGAGGAACAGCGGCAGAAGGCGATTGTCCAGCTCGCTGCCGCCGGTCCACAAGTACTGGGCGCCGAAGCCCGAGTGGGCGAGCATGCCGCCGCCCAGGCTGGCGGCGAACAGCACGTAGAGCAGGAAGTTGCGCTCACGCAGGGCGAGGAACAGCAGCAGGTTGTAGCCACACAGGGCGACCAGCATGGCGATATAGCCGGTCTGCACCATCAGGTTCAGCCGGCTGTGGCGGGCGAAGGCCGCGCTCTCCCAGAGTTGCGCGTCCAGGGTCAGGGTGCCGCTCGACTGGACGCGAAAGAACAGGCTGCGCCGTTCGTCGGGTTCCAGGCGCACGGCGAAGGCCGGCGACAGGTGGTCACTGTTGCGCTGTTCGGCGGGCACCCGGTCGCCGGCCAGCAGAGGCTCGTCCGATTTATGGAGCAGTTCGACGCGATCGAGGGAGGGATAGACGAATTCGATCTGCCAATCGCGGACCTCCGCCGCGCGCGACACGAGGTCCAGGCGCAGCCAGACGATGTCGCGGGTGTAGCCGAGGTTCAGGTCACGGCGTCCGGCAACCGGGGCGAACGCCTGGCCGCCAGCCATGACGTCCTCGGCCTGCAGGTTGCCGGCGGGGTCGCGCAGCAGCTGCAGGTGGGGACGCAGGTCGACGCGCCGCTCGCTGCCGTCCAGCTGCAGGGTGGCCGGCTCGTCATGGCTGGCGGCGGCAGCCGGCTGTGAACCCAGCAGCAAAGCCAGCAATACGCCCAGGCGGGCGCCGATCCGCCAGCGAGGGAAACCCCCACCCATTTCGTTCGGGGCTTGGCCCCCTCGCGCTGACAAAGACATCAACGACTCGCTTCCCTGACTCCTCAAGGCTGTCTCGATCGATAATCGGATGGAAGCACGGGTTCGTGCCGGCATCGTGCCAGAGGCGTTCCCGTGGGCTTTGCTGAGCCCCCTCTGAATTGAAGAACCGAACGGTCGATCCCGCCAGTCGCCAGGGCTAATCGGCCAGCTCGTCCTCGTGGCGCCGCCCGGAGCGGCCGTCCTCGGGGCGCAACTGGAAGAACAGGCTGGCGCCGAACATCGCCAGCAGGCCGACGCAGACGTAGGTGGCCTGGAAGGCGGCGAGCAGCGAGCCGCCCCGGGTCGCGCCGTCCGCACTGAAACCGCCGAGCAGGGCAGCGCCGATGCCTACGCCGAGGCTCATGGACAGCTGGACCACCACCGACAGCAAGCTGTTGCCGCTGCTGGCGTCGCGGGTGGGCAGGTCGATCAGAGCGACGATGTTCATCGCTGAGAACTGCAGGGAGTTCACCGCGCCGATCAGTCCCAGGTGGAGGAGCAGGAGCGCATAGGGCGTGTCGTCGTCGACCAGCGCCAGGCTGGCCAGCAGGCTGCCGATCAGCAGGGTGTTGCCGACCAGCAGCCGGCGGTAGCCGAGCTGCTCGATCAAGCGGGGCGCCAGCGGTTTCATGGCCATCGAGCTCAGCGCCACGGGAATCATCGCCATCCCGGCCTGGCTCGGCGAATAGCCCAGGCCCAACTGCAGCAGCAGTGGGGTGAGGAAGGGCAGGGCGCCGCTGCCCAGGCGAGTGAACAGGTTGCCGAGCACGCCGATGGCGAAGCTGTGGGTGCGGAACAGCCCGGGCGAGAACAGCGGCTCTTCGGCGACGGTGGCGCGCAGCCAGTAGGCGGCCAGGCAGGCCAGGCCGGCAAGCAGCAGCAGCACGACCCGGGCGTGAGGCAGGTGCAGCTCGCCGAGGCCTTCCAGGGCGATGCTGATCAGCAGCATGGCGGCGCCGAACAGCAGAAAGCCCGGGGTGTCGAAGCGCGTCCGCTGCAGCCCGCGCAGGTCGGGCATCAGGCGCACGGCGACCAGGCAGCCGAGCAGGCCGACCGGCAAGTTGAGCAGGAAGATCCAGTGCCAGCTGGCGTACTCTACCAGCCAGCCGCCGAGGGGCGGGCCGAGCAGCGGGCCGAGCAGCGCCGGCATGGTGACGAAGCTGAGCAGCCGCACCAGCTCCGTGCGCGGATAGGCGCGCAGTACCACCAGCCGTCCCACCGGCATCATCAGCGCGCCGCCGAAGCCCTGCAGCACTCGCGAGGCGACCAGCTGCAGCAGCGAGTCGGAGAGCGCGCAGAGCAGCGAGCCGAGGGTGAACAAGAGGATCGAGCCAAGGAATACCCGGTGGGTGCCGAAGCGGTCGGAGATCCACCCGGAGGCCGGCATCAGCACCGCCACGCTGAGCATGTAGGCAATCACCACCGACTGCATGCGCAGCGGATCCTCGGCCAGATCCAGGGCCATGGCCGGCAGGGCGGTGTTGAGGATGGTGCCATCGAGCATGGGCATGAATTGGGCGGTGGCGATGATCCAGGGCAGCAGGCGGGCGGTGCGAGGGGAGAGCGGTAAGGCGGTGGGCATGGGGTGTCCTGGCAGAAATGCCCGTGCAGTGTAGGGCCTGACGGCGAAGATTTCCCGGTCGCGTTGCCCCACGGCGGGCAGCGCCGGCGGCGAGTGGTGGTCCCTCTTGTGCAACCGGCGATGCTCTTCTATGACTTGAAGATCCGCTTCTGCGGGCCCGTCCGAAAAGGAAAAGGAGATCAGCGATGCGCCCCCTCTCTTTGTTCGTCCTCCTGCTGGCACTCGCCGGCGTCCTGCCAGCGGTCGCCGGCGAGTGGCCCCGCGGCGCCCGCGAGGCATTCATCCGCGACTGCATGGTCGGCGCCATGGCCCGGCACAAGGAGGGCCTGGCGCGGCGTTACTGCGAGTGTTCGGCGGACCGCGTGGCCGCCGAGTTCAGCAGCGCCGAGCTGCAACAGCTGCAGGGCGCGGACCAGGTTCCTGCGCCGATGCAGGAGCGCCTGCTCGGCACCTCCAGCAACTGCCTGTCGCAGCTCAACCCGCAGTGAGACCGGGCGGTTGCGCGACGCGGTGCCGGCACTGAGGCTGGCGGCAGGCGCATCACGCGTCGCGGGGCCGGTCGCGACACGCGATGCGGCGCTCGATCTGCTCAAGTGGCTAGCGCTCGCGAGCATGCTGCTCGACCATCTGCGCCTGGTCTGGCCGGCGCAGATCTGGCTGCACGTGCCGGGGCGGCTGGCGTTTCCCTTCTTTTGCCTGATTCTCGCCATCAATCTGGCCCGGCCCCGTCCCGAGCCGCTGCGCCGGTCGGCGCTAGCCCGCTATTCCGGCTGGCTGCTGGTCTTCGCCCTGCTCTCCGAGTGGCCGTACCGGCTGCTGATCGGTACGCCGGACAGCTTCAACGTGCTGCCGACCCTGGCGCTCGGCCTGCTACTGGCCAATGCTGCGTGCCCGTGCCCGCCGGCGGAGCGTCTGCTCGGTCTTGCCGCCCTGGCGCTGGCTGTGGCATTGCACGAGCAACTGATGTTCGGCGCCTTCGGTGTGCTCCTGCCGGCCGCCTTCCTGCTCGCCCTGCGCCGCCCGCGGTGGGGCTGGCTGCTGCCGGCGGGGTTGACAGTAGTGGCTAACTACTGGCCGCCCCTCTACGTCGATGCGCTGCTCGGGCAACCCTTCGCCCTGCTGGTGATCCTCGCCTGTTTCCTCGCCGCGCCCCTGGGGCTCGGTCTGCTGCGGCTCGCCCCTGGCTTCCCGGTGCCGCCGCTGCGGCGCTGGGCCTATACCTTCTATCCGGGGCATTTTCTGCTGCTCTACGGCCTGCGTGAGTGGCTGCGCTAGGGGGCCTGTCAGGCCGCCGCGCCGTGCAGCCGGGCGATGCGGGCGTCCTTCTCCTCCCACAGGCGCGTCACCCAGGCCTGCACGTACTGGCGGAATTGCGCGTCGTTCTGGTAGTCGCCCTGCCAGAGGGCCGCGTCCAGCTCGCGGGTCTGGATGTCGACGATCACCCGTGGTACCTGGCCGCTGATCAGCTCCCAGAAGCCGGGGATGCACCGGCCGGGATAGACCAGGGTGACGTCCAGCAGCGCGTCCAGCTGCGGACCGAGGCTGGCGAGGGCGAAGGCCACGCCGCCGGCCTTGGGCTTCAGCAGGTAGCGGTAGGGCGAGGCCTGCTGCGCGTGCTTGAGCTTCGTGAAGCGGGTGCCCTCCAGGTAGTTGACCAGCGTCACCGGGATGTCGCGAAAGCGCTCGCAGGCGCGCCGGGTGATGTCCAGGTCCTCGCCGTGCTTTTCCGGATGGCGATCCAGGTAAGCCTTGGAATGGCGCTTCATGAAGGGGTAGTCGAGGGCCCAGAAGGCCAGACCAAGGAAGGGTACCCAGATCAGCTCCTGCTTGAGGAAGAACTTGAAGAAGGGCGCCCGGCCGCTGAAGGCTTCCAGCAGTGCCGGGATGTCCACCCAGCTCTGATGGTTGCACACCAGCAGGTAGGAGCGGTCGAGACGCAGCCCGGCGCTGCCGCGGATGTCCCAGACGGTGGGGATGAGTCTGGCGAAGATCCACTTGGCGAACCCGACCCAGCTCTCGGCACACCACATCAGCCCCCGCGCGCAGTACCCCCGTAGGGTGTGGCCGGGCAGCAGCAGCCTGAGCAGGGCGAGCAGCAGCAGCGGGACGATCATCAGCAGGGTATCGATCAGCAGCAGCAGGAGAACGCCAAGGGCGGTGAGCAGCGAACGCATGGAAAATCCTTGTCGGAGGGCCGAGGGCATCATAAGCCCGGAGCGGGGCGGGCCACAGCGTTTCGCCCGATAGTGCAGGCCGTGGGCTGGCGCAGGGAAAGGCCTGTCCTTAAGGGGAGGGGCTTCGGGTGGGTCAAGCTCTTTACGGCACTTGCGGCTTATACCAAAGTCGCAATGCGGGCTTGTCAAGTCATGCTAGTTTCATTAGGCCATAACAAAAACAATTAGGAGTACATTGGTATGCCTCACTCCCCGCAAGATGCCGCACAGGCTTACTGGCAAGACAACCTGCGGCTGATGTTGACGCTGCTGGCCATCTGGTTCGTGATCTCGTTTGGTTGCGGCATCCTGTTCGTCGAACAGCTCAATGCCATCCGTTTCTTCGGCTTCCCGCTCGGCTTCTGGTTCGCCCAGCAGGGATCCATCTTCGGTTTCCTCGGCCTGATCGCCTTCTACGTGTGGAAGATGAATCGGCTCGACCGCAAACACGACTTCCACGAAGACTGAGGCGCCGAGCATGGATACCCAAACCCTGATCTATTTCTTCGTCGGCGTGACCTTCGCGCTGTATATCGGCATTGCGCTCTACACCCGTGCCGGGTCCACCAGCGAATATTACGTGGCCAGCAAGGGCGTGCACCCGGTACTCAACGGCATGGCCACCGGCGCGGACTGGATGTCGGCGGCGTCCTTCATCTCCATGGCGGGCATCATCTCCTTCGTCGGACTGGATGGCAGCGTCTACCTGATGGGCTGGACCGGCGGCTACGTGCTGCTGGCCATGTGCCTGGCACCCTACCTGCGCAAGTTCGGCAAGTTCACCGTGCCGGACTTCGTCGGTGCACGCTACTATTCGTCGACCGCGCGTCTGGTGGCGGTGATCTGTGTGATCTTCATTTCCTTCACCTATGTGGCGGGGCAGATGCGCGGTGTCGGCATTGTGTTCTCCCGCTACCTGGAAGTGGACATCAACACCGGCGTGATCATCGGCATGGCGATCGTATTCTTCTATTCTGTGCTCGGCGGCATGAAGGGCATCACCTACACCCAGGTGGCGCAGTACTGCGTGATGATCTTCGCCTACATGGTGCCGGCGATCTTCCTGTCCATGCAGCTAACCGGCAACCCGATCCCGCAGCTGGGCTTCGGCAGCACCGTGACCGGCACCGACACCTACCTGCTGGACAAGCTGAGCGGCCTGGGCACCGAGCTGGGCTTCAACACCTACACCGACGGCACCAAGTCCACCATCGACGTGTTCTTCATCACCATGGCGCTGATGGTCGGTACTGCAGGTCTGCCGCACGTGATCGTGCGCTTCTTCACCACGCCGACCGTGCGCGATGCGCGTAGTTCCGCAGCCTATGCCCTGCTGTTCATCGCCATCATGTACACCACCGCACCGGCCGTGGCCGCCTTCGCCCGCACCAACCTGCTGACCAGCATCCCGGGCGTGAGCTATTCCGAGGTGCCGAGCTGGTTCAAGACCTGGGAGACCGCTGGTCTGGTTGCCTGGCTGGACAAGAACGACGACGGCAAGATCCAGTACGGCCCGGGCATGCCCTTCGCCGGTGCCCCGGCGTTCGACAAGGCACCCGGCGAGCATGGCGAGCGCAAGGTGACCAACACCCCCACCCCGGCCGCGACCGAGCTGTACGTGGACCGCGACATCATGGTCTTGGCCAACCCGGAAATCGCCAATCTGCCGGGCTGGGTGATCGCCCTGATCGCCGCCGGCGGTCTGGCCGCCGCGCTGTCCACCGCCGCCGGCCTGCTGCTGGTGATCTCCACCTCGATCTCCCACGACCTGCTGAAGAGCACGCTGATGCCGAGGATCAGCGAGAGGCAGGAGCTGCTGGCGGCGCGTATCGCCGCGGCGGTGGCGGTGGTCGTCGCCGGTATCTTCGGTATCTACCCCCCGGCGTTCGTCGCCCAGGTGGTGGCGTTCGCCTTCGGTCTGGCCGCGGCCTCGTTCTTCCCGGCCATCGTCCTGGGGATTTTCTCCAAGCGGGCCAACAAGCAGGGCGCGATTGCCGGCATGATCGTCGGTCTGGCGTTCACCTTCACCTACATCGTCTACTTCAAGTTCGTCAACCCGTCGCTGGACAATGCCCAGCACTGGTGGTTCGGTATCTCTCCGGAAGGCATCGGCACCCTGGGCATGATCTTCAACGTGATCGTGACCTATGTCGTGTCGATGATCACCGCCCCGCCGCCGGCGCAGATCCAGGAGCTGATCGAGGACATCCGCATCCCGCGCGGTGCCGGTGCCGCCATCGCCCACTGATCGTCTGACCTGCAGCAGGAAGACCAGCGCCCTGGCGGCGCTGGTTTTTTTTGCATGCGGGAAAGATTGTCGCGCAGAGGCGGAGGTGGGCCGTTGGGCTCAGATCGAGTGACGGGCAGCGCGGCGCGAGCGATGCCAGCGACCGAGGCGCTGGCCCAGTTCGTGAACGTTGTCCAGGCCCTTGCGCCGGGCGCGGTTGAACAGGATCAGGGCGATCTCGGCGGTGGCCAGGGCGTCGGCCGCGGCATGGTGGCGCTGGGGCATGTCGAGCTTGAAGTAGTCGATCCACTGGTCCAGTCCGCCGGGGTGGACGAAGGCCTCGGGAAACAGCATGGGCGCCAGGTCGGCGATGTCGAGAAACGGATGGCGCAGCGTGTAGCCCAGTTCGTCCTTCAGCGCGCGGCCCAGCATGCGCTGGTCAAAGGGCGCATGGAAGGCGAGGAACACGCAGTCGCCGGCGAACTCCATGAACTGCAGCAGCGCCTCGGCCGGAGCGGTGCCGCCGGCCAGGGCACTGGGGGCGATGCCGTGGATCAGCACGCTTTCGGTGACGGTCTTCACCCTGCGCTGCAGGATGCACTCGAACTGGCAAGCCAGATCGATGGCATCTTTCTCGATGAGCACTGCGCCGATCGACAGGACGATATCGCGGTTGACGTTGAGGCCGGTGGTTTCCAGATCGAGCACCACGAAACGCTGGACGTGCAGGGGACGGCTGTCCATGTGTGGCGCCGTCGGCAGACGTCGCAGGCGCCGCCGCTGCCCGTCGTCGAGTAGCGGCCTGCCGGTTCCAAGGGAGGACAGGAAGGTGAACGGATTCATAGCTGGTATCGCATGCTCAATCGGTTCTGCAGGCGCTGCGCCTGGCGAAAGGATTCCCGCAGTATGCGCTGGTCGAGGCTGTTGAGGGTATCGGGATCGAGGCGGTTGCCGAGCCTGCGGCCTTCGCGCTGCTGGCGCTGGTGATGCTGCATGCGGATCAGCTGGATGAAGTGGTAGGCCTCCTCGTAGGACGCCGCGTCCTTGGCCTCGATCACCCCCTTTGCCGCCAGCTGGCGGAAGCGCTCGAGGGTGTTGCTGTCGTGGATGCCGTGGGCGAGGGCGAGGATGCGCGCGCCGTCGACGAAGGGCGTCAGGCCTTCCACCTTGAGGTCCAGGGTGTCCTTCTCCGCGCCTTTGCTGGCTACCACGAAGTCGCGCAGAAAGCGGCCGATCGGCGGGCGATGCTGCATGGCGTTGCTGGCCATCATGCGCTGGAACAGGCTGTTCTCGGCGATCATCTCCAGCAGGTTGTCGGCGAGTTCCCGGCAGCTCTGGGTCGGTCCCCAGACCGCGCGCAGGTCGAAGAAGATCGTCGAGCGGAGCAGGTTCTCGGCGTTCGGCGACTGGATGATGCCGCTGAAGCGGCGCGTCCATTCCTGGCGCGACAGGCACAGCTCGGGGTTGCTGGCCATGATGTTGCCCTTGCACAGGCTGAAGCCGCACTGGTCGAGGGCCTGATTGATCGCGCGGGCCAGCGGCAGCAGGCGCTGGCGAATGGCTTCGGCCTCGGCGGGGCTGTCGGCCTCGAAGAGGATGCCGTTGTCCTGATCGGTGTGCAGGGTCTGTTCGCGGCGTCCTTCGCTGCCGAACGCCAGCCAGGTGAAGGGCATGCCCGGGTCGCCGTGCTTCTTGAGCATCAGCTCGATCACCCGACACAGGGTGTGGTCGTTGAGCTGGGTGATGATGTGGATCAACTGCGCCGGGCTGGCGCCGTGGGCAAGCATGTTGTCGATCAGGTGGGCGATGTCGCCGCGCAGCGCCGCGAGGACGGCCACGCTGCTGGCGCTGCTGATGGTGCGTGCCAGGTGCACCAGGTCTACGCGCTGCAGGGAGAACAGGTCGCGCTCGGAAATCACCCCCACCAGGCGGTCGTCCTCCACCAGGCAGATGTGCGCGATGTGCCGCTGGGTCATGGTCAGGGCGGCATCGAAGGCGGTAGCCGAGGGCGGCAGGCGGACCGGATCGGGGATCATCAGCTCGTCCAGCGGCTGCTCGAGGTCGCCTCTGCCGTTGGCGATCACCTGACGCAGGTCGCGCAGGGTGAAGATGCCGATCGGGTACTCGGCCGCATCGACCATCACCAGGCTGCCGACCTGCTGCTCGTTCATCAGCCGCACCGCCTCGCGCAGGCTGGTGCCGGCGGTGCAGGCGACCGGGCGGCGCGCCGCCAGCTCGCCCAGCCGGGTATCCAGCGAGTACTGCGCGCCGAGGGTTTCCGCCGCCTTGAGCTGGACCTGCTGGTTGACCAGATCGAGCAGGCTGCTGACCCCGCGCAGGGCGAAGTCGCGGAACGGGTCGGAGCTGGTCAGCAGCTTGGCGAAGGCCTGGCGTTCGAGAAGCAGGCAGAAGGTGTCCTCGGCGGCGATGTAGTCGGTGCGTGTCGGCCGTTCGCCGACCATCGCCGCCACCGGGAAGCACTCGCCCGGGGCGACCTCCATGGTGGTGTCGATGCCGTTGCCGGAGAGGCTCGGGCGCTGGCCGAAGACATGGCCCTGCTTGATGATGTACAGGTGCTCGACCCGCCCGTCGGCCGGCTTGATGATGGAGTCGCCCGCCGCATAGAAGCGCAGCCGGCAGTGCTCTACCAGATAGGTCAGGTGGCTGCTTTCCATCTGGTCGAACGGCGGATACTGGAGGAGGAATTGCATGGTGCCCTGGATGTTCTGCATGACCGCGGTCTTGCCGGCCTCGGCGAAGGCGTCCGTCTTGCTCATCTGTCGTTCTCCTTGAAGGGCTGGATGTCCGTCTTCAATTCTGACACGCGAGCAGCGACCGCGGCACCGCAGGCAGGGCAACGGCGATTGACGGCAGGCAGGGAAGGTGCGGTTTTCCGGCCAGTGTCGGTGGCGCATCCCGGGCGGGAGAGAGGCGAGGAAAGATGAGCGGGGGGAGAGTGCGCCGCGCACCGTCCCGCCGGGGAAGCAGAAGTGGAGTGCGCGACGCGGGGTGGAGCGCCGGCTGGCGCTCCGGGGCCAGCATCCCTGCCGGAGGGGTTCAGAGAGCGTTCTTGGCCTTGAATTCGCGACGCCGGCGGTGCAGCACCGGCTCGGTGTAGCCGTTCGGCTGCCTGGTGCCTTCGACACACAGCTCGACGGCCGCCTGGAAGGCGACGCTGTCGTCGAGGTTCGGTGCCATCGGGCGATACAACGGGTCGGCGGCGTTCTGGCGGTCCACCACCAGGGCCATGCGCTGCATGGTTTCCATGACCTGCTCGACGCTGCACACGCCGTGCCGCAGCCAATTGGCGATGTGTTGACTGGATATGCGCAGGGTGGCGCGGTCCTCCATCAGGCCGATGTCGTTGATGTCCGGCACCTTGGAGCAGCCGACGCCCTGATCGATCCAGCGCACCACGTAGCCGAGGATGCCCTGGGCGTTGTTGTCCAGCTCCTGCTGGATTTCCGCCGGGCTCCAGTTGGTGTCCTTGGCCAGCGGGATGCTCAGGATGTCGTCCAGCGAGGCGCG
Source organism: Azotobacter armeniacus (assembly GCF_054779355.1). NCBI lineage: Bacteria > Pseudomonadati > Pseudomonadota > Gammaproteobacteria > Pseudomonadales > Pseudomonadaceae > Azotobacter > Azotobacter armeniacus. The sequence continues at coordinate 20,155 of NZ_BAAGYK010000076.1, read as the reverse complement.
TTCGCGCTTGGCCAACTCGGCCTGGCGGGCGAACACGTCGACCTTGTGGTAGTGCAGGGCGTGCAGGGTGGCGGCGGTCGGCGACGGCACCCAGGCGGTGTTGGCGCCGGCCATGGGGTGGGCGATCTTCTGTTCGAGCATGCCAGCCATCAGATCGGGCATGGCCCACATGCCCTTGCCGATCTGGGCGCGGCCCGGCAAGCCGGTGGCCAAGCCGACATCGACGTTCCAGTTCTCGTAGGCCTTGATCCAGGCGGCGTTCTTCATGTCGCCCTTGCGGATCATCGCGCCGGCCTCCATGGAGGTGTGCAGCTCGTCGCCGGTGCGGTCGAGGAAGCCGGTGTTGATGAACACCACGCGCTCGCGGGCGGCTTTGATGCATGCCTTGAGGTTGACGGTGGTGCGGCGCTCCTCGTCCATGATGCCGACTTTCAGGGTGTTGCGGGGCAGGCCGAGGACGTCCTCGACGCGGCCGAACAGCTCGTTGGTGAAGGCGACTTCCTCGGGGCCGTGCATCTTCGGCTTCACGATGTACACGGAGCCGGTGCGGCTGTTCTTGCGACTGGTGTTGCCCTTGAGGTTGTGCAGGGCGATCAGGCTGGTGAACAGCGCGTCCTGGATGCCTTCCGGCACTTCGTTGCCGTCCTTGTCGAGGATGGCGTCGTTGGTCATCAGGTGGCCGACGTTGCGCACGAACAGCAGGGAGCGGCCGTGCAGGGTCAGGGCGCCGCCGTCCACTGCGGTGTAATCGCGGTCCGGGTTCATGGTGCGGGTGAAGATGCTGCCGCCCTTGCTGACCTGCTCGGCCAGGTCGCCCTCCATCAGGCCCAGCCAGTTCTTGTAGGCGATGACCTTGTCGTCGGCATCGACGGCGGCCACGGAGTCTTCGCAGTCCATGATGGTGGTCAGGGCGGCTTCCATCAGCACGTCCTTCACGCCGGCGGCGTCGGTCTGGCCGATCGGGCTGGCCGGGTCGATCTGGATCTCGAAGTGGATGCCGTTGTGCTTGAGCAGCACGGCCTTGGGCGCGCTCGCCTCGCCCTGGAAGCCGACCAGTTGGGCTGAGTTCTGCAGGCCGGTGCCGTTGCCGCCCTTGAGAGCGACGACCAGCTTGCCGCCTTCGATGCGATAGCCGGCGGCGTCGACGTGGGAAGCGCCTTCCAGCGGCGCGGCCTCGTCGAGGAAGGCGCGGGCGAAGGCGATGACCTTGTCGCCGCGGACCTTGTTGTAGCCTTGGCTCTTCTCGGCGCCGCCTTCTTCTGGGATGGCATCGGTACCGTACAGGGCGTCGTACAGCGATCCCCAGCGGGCGTTGGCGGCGTTCAGGGCGAAGCGCGCGTTCATGATCGGCACCACCAGCTGCGGGCCGGCCATGCGGGCGATCTCGTCGTCGACGTTCACGGTGCTGGCGACGAAATCCTCGGGCTCCGGCAGCAGATAGCCGATTTCCTGCAGGAAGGCCTTGTAGGCCACGGCGTCGTGGCCCTGGCCGGCGCGGGACTGGTGCCAGGCGTCGATCTTCGCCTGCAGTTCGTCGCGCTTGGCCAGCAGGGCGCGGTTCTTCGGGGCCAGGTCGTGGATGACGTTGGCGGCGCCGGCCCAGAAGGCGGCGGCATCGACGCAGGTGCCGGGGATGGCTTCGCCGTTGATGAAGTCATACAGGACTTTGGCGACTTGCAGGCCGCCGACTTGAACGCGCTCGGTCATGTTTGCCTCGTTTTCAGTTGAATTCCGGATCGCACCGGGACGGCGCCCGTTCGTTTTGTAGTGTGCTGCGAAGAATACTACATAAAGGCTGCAGGGAAATCTGCGTTGCAGGAGGCGGCCTACGACGAAAGTCATAGAGCGAGGCATTGCCGCCGTCAGGGGCGCGCAACGCTTTTGCAAGACGGCTGGAAAGCGGCGCCCTGCCTATACTCCGGAGACGCGCCTTTCGCCCTTGCCATCCTTTCCGGGAAGCGAGTCTGGCAGATGGGTGCGTTCGCCGCTAACGAGACGGGACGCGTGCCCGCCAGCAGAAGGAGACGATAGTGGATCATCTGGTACTGACGGTAATCGCCCAAGACAAGCCGGGGTTGGTGGAGCAACTCGCCCAGTGCATCGCCGAGCATGGCGGCAACTGGCTGGAAAGCCGCATGGCCCGCATGGCCGGGCAGTTCGCCGGCATCCTGCGGATAGCCGTGCCCGAGGCGGCGCATGGCGATCTCGCCGGCGCGCTGCAGGCGATGGAGGGCCAGGGCATCCGCGTGCTGCTGGCGCCGAGCGGCGCCGAGCCGGCCAGCGCCTGGCGGTCGATCCAGCTGGAGCTGGTCGGCAACGACCGCCCCGGCATCGTGCGCGACATCACCCGCCTGCTCGCCGAGCACGGCGTCAATCTGGAAAGCCTGGACACCGAGGTGGCGCCGGCGCCGATGAGCAGCGAACTGCTGTTCCATGCCGAGGCCCAGTTGGCGGTGCCCATGGAGCTGTCGCTGGACCTTCTGCAGCAGCGTCTGGAAACCCTGGCCGACGATCTGATGGTGGAGCTGATCATGCGCCCGGAAGATTAGGGCCTTGGCTGGGGGCCATGACGGCCTATTTCGGCCCCATGATCTGCACCAGCGCCTCCGGACCGGGGGCCCCCTGTTGGTGCTGCAGGCGGCCCTTCTCGTCCAGGTAGAAGATCGCCGGGGTCGCCATCGCCCCCAGGGTGCTCATCAGCTCGAGATTGTCCTCCAGCCGCTTGCCGGTCTGTGCCGGAATCGCCTTGAGCGCCTTGAGCGGGCTGGCCTTGCCGGCGGCTTCATGCTCGTGCAGCGCTTTTTCCGGCTGCCTGGCCGAGAGTAGCGCAGCGGCCTTGCCGGCGCTGTCGGCGCGCAGCATGCCGACCATGATGTGGCGCAGCTGCACCTTGCCGGACTCGACCCAGGGCCGCGCCTGTTTCCAGAACATATTGCAGTAGGGGCAGTTCGGATCGGAGAACAAATAGACAATGCGCGGCGCGTCGGCGCTGCCGTCAGCGATCCAGCTGCTGTGTTCCATGCGCGCCCACATCTCCTTGCCCAGCGGCGCGTAGACCAGCTTTTCCAATTGCGCCTGGGTCAGATCCTGGCCCTCGGCGTCGAGCAGGTTGCCGATCAGCACGTGCTGGCCGTCAGGGGTCAGGTAGAGCGCCATGCCCTGGCCGTTGTAGCGGGCGGCATAACCCTTCAGGCCGCCCGGCGCATCGAAGGTGCCGACGATTTGTGCGCCGCGGGCCTCGGCCGCCTTGATCGGGGCCGGCAGCTCCTCGGCCCGCAGGGCCGCTACCGGCAGAGCCAGCAGGCTCAGGCCTGCCAGCAGGAAGGAGAGGCGCTTGCAACGCATCATGGCTGGGTATCCTCTTGCAGTGTTTCCAAGGCGCGGGCCAGGCTCGCGCGGGACAGTTCGCCGAGGTGGTTGCCGATCTGGCGGCCCTCGGCGTCATAGAACAGGGTAGTGGGCAGGGCCCGGGAGCCGGCCTGCCAGCCAAGGTGGCCATCGCTGTCGAGCAGCACATTCTCAAGGTCCAGGCCGCCGGCGGCGAGAAAGCGCTCGATCTCGCCGGCCCCTTCGCCCTGGTTGACGAACAGGAAGGTCAGCCCGCTGTCCCGGGCCTGTGCCTCGGCCAGCACCGGCATTTCCCGCCGGCAGGGCGGGCACCAGGTGGCCCAGAGGTTGATCACCAGCGGTTGGCCCAGATAGTCGTGCAGCTTCACCGGCGTGCCGCGTGCATCGTGCAGCGCCAGCTGGGGCAGTCGCGTGTCCCGCTCGACAGAATGCCAGGCGAGGTTGCCCGAACCCCAGCCCAGCACGCCGACCGCCAGCGCCAGGCCGAGCGGCCTGCGCAGCGCCCGGTCGCGCCAGGCCTGCCAGGCGCCCAGCAGCAGCGCGGCGAGCATGCCGGGCCAGGCGATGAAACCGCCGTCGCGGATATCCACCATCCGCCACAGCTCGTCGCGATAGTGCTCAAAATAGCCGACCACGAAGGCCAGGCGCGCCACCAGCAGGGCGACCAGGAGCAGGCGGAACAGCTGCGGCTCGGGATTGCGCGCGCTGGCGCGGCCGACCCACCAGCCGGTCAGCAGGGCCAGCAGCAGGCTGCCGATCAGCAGCAGGTGCGGCACGGGCAGGGCCAGCGGCCCCACATTCACGGTCAGCATCGCCCGTACTTCCCGGCATGGAAACAAGCAGGCAGGCAGCTAATCCCCAGATCGGCTGGACAGTGCTGTGGATAACCTGGGGAGCTCGGCCGCTGCGCCAGGCCGGCCGGGGGCTGCCGGGTTCTGATCGAAAAATGAGCGATTCCGGTGCCTTGTGCACAGCGGGCGTGAATGCCTCTGTGGATAAGCTTGGGAACGCTGGCCGCAGGCCGGACGGCGCCTGGCCTGCAGCGGATCGCACGAAAAACGTACAGGTTCATGGCGTGACCGGCACTCGACGCCGCTGGCGCCAGATATCCAGGCTGTAGACCGCCGGGCCCAGCCAGATACAGACGAAGGCCAGCAGCTTGCCCGGCTCCAGCGGCTCGTCGTAGACGAACACCGCCAGCAGCAGCACCAGGGTTGGCGCCAGGTATTGCAGGAAACCCAGGGTGGCATAGGGCAGATGCCGTGCAGCGGCGTTGAAGCAGAGCAGCGGCACCAGAGTGACGGGGCCGGCGGCGGCCAGCCAGAGTGCATGGCTGCCGCTCCAGAAGCCGGCTTGGACATTGACCGCGGCGGGGCTGAGCAGCAGCCAGGCGAGAGCCAGCGGTGGCGGGAATGGTTTCGAGGGCTTTGAAATACAGGGGAAACAGACCCCTCAGGCCATAGGCGCTGAGGCCCAGGAGATACCCGCGGCGCGGGTCGGCGGCATGCATGCGATTGTCCTGATCGGCAGCTGACAAGGCCGCCGATTCTAGGGGGCAGGTTCGAAGGTCGTCTGTCCGTTTTGTGCGGATCCTTTCCCGTGGGGGGCCATGCACCGCCTTTTTTCGCGTGGATGGGGGAGGGCCTGAAATGCCAGGCCCCCGCCTCAAAACAGCCGCAGCGGCTCCTCATCCAGCGCCGCTCGCTGTTCGCGCAGGGTGAGGATCTGGTCGCCCCAGTAGCGTTCGCTGCCGAACCAGGGGAAGCTCGGCGGGAACGCCGGGTCGTCCCAGCGGCGCGCCAGCCAGGCGCTGTAGTGGATCAGGCGCAGGGCGCGCAGCCCCTCGATCAGCGCCAGTTGGCGCGGCTCGAAGTCGTGGAATTCCTGGTAGCCGTCCATCAGTTCGGCGAGCTGGCCGAGGCGCTCGTGGCGCGGGCCGGCGAGCATCATCCACAGGTCCTGTACCGCCGGACCCATGCGGCAGTCGTCCAGGTCGACGATATGGAAGGTCTCGTCGCGGCACAGCAGATTGCCCGGATGGCAGTCGCCGTGGATGCGGATCGCCTGGTAGGGGGTGACGGCGAACAGCGCGTCGAGGCGCGCGAGCAGGTCGCGGGCGACCGACTCGTAGGCCGGCAGGAGGCTTTTCGGGACGAAGCCGCCGTCGAGCAGGGTGGCCAGCGAGTCATGGCCGAAGTTGGCCACCGTCAGCTCCTCGCGATGCTCGAACGGCCGGCTCGCACCCACTGCATGCAGGCGACCGAGCAGGCCACCGAGGCGGTACAGCTGATCCAGGTTGCCCGGCTCCGGCGCCCGACCGCCACGCCGCGGAAACAGGGCGAAGCGAAAGCCGGCGTGCTCGAACAGGGTTTCGCCGTCTTTCCGCAGCGGCGCCACCACCGGCACCTCGCAGTCGGCCAGCTCCAGGCTGAAGGCATGCTCCTCGCGGATCGCCGCGTCGCTCCAGCGCTGCGGCCGGTAGAACTTGGCGATCAGCGGCTCGCCATCCTCGATGCCGACCTGGTAGACCCGGTTCTCGTAGCTGTTCAGCGCCAGCACGCGGGCATCGCTGAGGTAGCCGAGGCTCTCCACGGCGTCGAGGACCAGGTGGGGGGTGAGGGAATCGAAAGGATGGCTCATGGGGAACTCCGAAGAATATGGCCATCAGTCTAGCGGTTACGCAGGTGGACTGTATCTGTGCAGAGGCCAGCGTGCTGGCGATCGGCCGGCCTCAAGGAGCATCGCCAGCACGCTGGCGCCTACCCTGCAGGGCGAGGGATCAGCTCTCGCTCGGGCGGGGCGTGCGCGCCAGGCAGTAGACGTCGACCCGCGCCGCGCCGGTCGCGCGCAGCAGGCGGGCGAGGGCTTCGGCGGTGGCGCCGGTGGTCAACACGTCGTCGACCAGCGCCACATGGCGGCCGGCCAGGGCCGCCGGATCGGCGAGGGCGAAGGCCTGGCGCAGGTTGCGCCGGCGTTCGGCGGCGTCCAGCCGCTGCTGCGCCGGGGTGTCCTGCGGGCGCAGTAGCAGTTCTTCATCCACCGGCAGTTGCAGCGGCCCGCCCAGCCAGCGGGCGAGCATCGCCGCCTGGTTGAAGCCGCGCCGGCGCAGCCGGCCCCTGGCCAGCGGCACCGGCAGCAGGGAGTCCGGGCGCGCCAGGCCCTCGGCGAAGGCATGCTGCAGATGGCGGGCGAGCAGCTCGCCGAGCAGCCGGCCCAGCGGCCAGCGCGCCTGATGCTTGAAGCGGGCGATCAGGGTATCGACGGGGAAGGCATAGCGCCAGGGCGCTTCCACCCGGGCGAAGGCCGGCGGGTGCTTCTGGCAGGCGCCGCAGACCAGTCCCGCCACGGGCAGCGGCAGGGCGCAGACCGCGCAGTGCGCGCCCAGCCAGGGCAGTTCGGTCTCGCAATTGCCGCAGAGCGGCAGACCGGTTTCGGCCGACTCGTCGCACAGCAGGCAGTGTTGGTTGTTTTTTATCCAATTGTAAACCGGATTCATGAGTACGGTTGACAGCGCATGGAGCTTCCCTAAATATTTCACCCATCCATGTCGGACCATGCACTCTAGCAGGTTGCGGCCCCCAAGACCGAACGCCCGCCCGCCCGGGCCCTTTTTGCAAGGAAGAACCCCATGAGCGCCACTGTCGCCTCAGCCCTGCGCCATGACTGGACTCTCGCCGAGGTCCGGGCGCTGTTCGAACTGCCGTTCAACGATCTGCTGTTCCAGGCGCAGATGGTGCACCGCCAGCACTTCGACCCCAACCGCGTGCAGGTGTCGACCCTGCTGTCGATCAAGACCGGCGCCTGCCCGGAGGACTGCAAGTACTGCTCGCAATCCGGCCATCACAACACCGGGCTGGACAAGGCCAAGCTGATGGAGGTGCAGAAGGTCCTGCAGGCCGCCGCCGATGCCAAGGCCATCGGCTCCACTCGCTTCTGCATGGGCGCCGCCTGGAAGCACCCCTCGGCCAAGGACATGCCCTATGTGCTGGAGATGGTCAAGGGCGTCAAGGCCCTGGGCCTTGAGACCTGCATGACCCTCGGCACCCTGAGCCGCGAGCAGACCCAGGCGCTGGCCGCCGCCGGCCTTGACTACTACAACCACAACCTGGACACCTCGCCGGAGTTCTACGGCAACATCATCACCACCCGCACCTACGCCGAGCGCCTGGAAACCCTGGCCCACGTGCGCGAGGCGGGGATGAAGATCTGCTCCGGCGGCATCCTCGGCATGGGCGAGTCCCTCGACGACCGCGCCGGCCTGTTGATCCAGCTGGCCAACCTGCCGGAGCACCCGGAGTCGGTGCCGATCAATATGCTGGTCAAGGTCAAGGGCACCCCGCTGGAAAACGCCGAGGACGTCGATCCCTTCGACTTCATCCGCACCCTCGCCGTGGCGCGGATCATGATGCCGAAATCCCACGTGCGCCTCTCCGCCGGCCGCTCGGAGATGAACGACCAGATGCAGGCCCTGGCCTTCTTCGCCGGCGCCAACTCGATCTTCTACGGCGAGCGGCTGCTGACCACCGGCAACCCCGAGGCGGAGAAGGACATGCGCCTGTTCGCCCGCCTCGGCATCCAGCCGGAGGAGCGCCAGGGGCACGCCGATGAGGTGCACCAGGCGGCCATCGAGCAGGCGCTGATCGAGCAGAAGAACAGCGCGCTGTTCTACGACGCCACCTCGGCCTGATCCCTCGCCTGGTGGATGGATAAAGCGTCATCCACCCTACGCAGGCCGAGACCTGTCTGTAGGGTGGATGACCCGCTTGCGGTCATCCACCGTCCCTTACTCCTGCGGACAGCCCAATGAGTTTCGATCTCTCCGCCCGCCTCGCCGCCCGCTGCGCCGAGCACCTCTACCGCCAACGCCCGCTGCTGGACAGCCCGCAGGGGCCGGAGGTGGTCGTCGACGGTCGGCCGTTTTTGGCCTTCTGCTCCAACGACTACCTGGGGCTGGCCAACCACCCCGAAGTGATTCGCGCCCTGCAGGACGGCGCCGCGCAATGGGGGGTCGGCGGCGGCGCCTCGCACCTGGTGATCGGCCACAGCACGCCCCACCATCAGCTGGAGGAGGCGCTCGCCGAGTTCACCGGCCGCCCGCGCGCGCTCTTGTTCTCCACCGGCTACATGGCCAACCTCGCCGCCGTCACCGCGCTGGTGGGGCAGGGCGACACGGTGCTGGAAGACCGCCTCAACCACGCCTCCCTGCTGGATGCCGGGCTACTCTCCGGGGCGCGCTTCTCGCGCTACCTGCACAACGATCCGGCGAGCCTTGCCAGCCGCCTGGACAAGTCCACGGGTAACACCCTGGTGGTCACCGACGGGGTGTTCAGCATGGATGGCGACTTGGCCGAGCTGCCGGCGCTCTGCGCCGCGGCGCGCAAGAAGGGCGCCTGGCTGATGCTCGACGACGCCCACGGCTTCGGCCCGCTGGGTGCGACTGGCGGCGGCATCGTCGAGCATTTCGGCCTGGGGCTAAATGACGTGCCGGTGCTGGTCGGCACCCTGGGCAAGGCCTTTGGCACCGCCGGGGCCTTCGTCGCCGGCAGCGAGGAGCTGATCGAGACCCTGATCCAATTCGCCCGTCCCTACATCTACACCACCAGCCAGCCGCCAGCAGTGGCCTGCGCCACCCTGAAAAGCCTCGAGCTGCTACGCAGCGAAGGCTGGCGCCGCGAGCACCTGAACCGCCTGATCGCCCGCTTCCGCCAGGGCGCCGTCGAACTGGACCTTGAGCTGATGGACAGCCCGACGCCGATCCAGCCGCTGCTGATCGGAGACAACGCCCGCGTCGTCGAATATTCCCGTCTGCTGCGCGAGCGTGGCCTGCTGGTCGGCGCCATCCGCCCGCCCACCGTGCCGGCTGGCACCGCGCGGCTGCGGGTGACCCTCTCCGCCGCCCACTCGGAGGAACAGGTCGACCGCCTGCTCGCCGCGCTGGACGAGTGCCAGGCGCTGCTGCCGCCGCTGCCGGAGGGGCGCGGATGAACCGACTGGTCCTGCTGCCCGGCTGGGGCCTCGGCCCGGCCGCCCTGGAGGCGCTGGCCGGCGCGCTGTGCGAACAGGGGCTGGCCGTCGAGCTGGCCGAGCTGCCAGCGTTGGCCGACGGCGATCCCGAAGCCTGGCTCGCCGAACTGGACGCCCGCCTGCTGCAGGATGTCTGGCTTGGCGGCTGGTCGCTGGGCGGGATGCTCGCCAGCGCCCTGTCCGCCCGCCGTGGCGAACGCTGCCGCGGACTGCTCACGCTGGCCAGCAATGCCTGCTTCGTCGCCCGCGAAGGCTGGTCGCCGGCGATGAGCATGGCGACCTTCGCCGCCTTCCGCGACGGCTGCGCCCAGGATGCCGCCGCCACTCTCAAGCGCTTCGCGCTGCTCTGCAGCCAGGGCTGCGCCGAGGCCCGCGGCCTGTCGCGCCAGCTCAGCCAGGGCATCCCGGCGCAGGAGGCGGCGCAACGGCTCTCCGGCCTGGAGGTACTGGCCGCGCTGGACAACCGGGCGGCGCTGGCGGGTTTCGCCGGCCCGCAGCTACACTTGCTGGCCGCGTCGGACGCCCTGGTTCCGGCGGCGGCTGCCGAGCCCTTGCAGGCCCTGCTGCGGCGCGGCGCAGTCGAGCGGGTCGCCGGAACCGGCCATGCCTTCGTCCTCGAGCAGCCGCAGGCGCTGGCCGCGCGGCTGGCCACCTTCATCCGCGAGGCCGGCGATGACTGAGATTTCCCAGAGCCCATTGCCGGACAAGCGCCAGGTCGCCGTCTCCTTCTCCCGCGCCGCGGCCAGCTACGACGACGTGGCCGGGCTGCAGCGTGCGGTCGGCAGCGAGCTGCTGGCCCGCCTGCCGGCCGATCTGCGGGCGCAGCGCTGGGTAGATCTGGGCAGCGGCACCGGGTATTTCTCCCGGGCGTTGGCCGAGCGTTTCCCCAAGGGGCAGGGCATGGCGCTGGATCTCGCCGAGGGCATGCTGTGCCACGCCCGGCCGCGGGGTGGCGCGACGCACTTCGTCTGCGGCGATGCCGAGCGTCTGCCGCTGGCCGGTGCCAGCCAGGATCTGCTGTTCTCCAGTCTGGCCCTGCAGTGGTGTGGCGACTTCGCCGCCGTGCTCGCCGAGGCGCGCCGGACGCTGCGCCCGGGTGGCATCTTCGCCTTCAGCAGCCTGTGCGCCGGCACCCTGCAGGAGCTGCAGGACAGCTGGCAGGCGGTGGACGGCTTCGTCCATGTCAACCGCTTCCGCCGCTTCGAGGACTACCAGCGGCTGTGCGCCGCCTGCGGTCTCGAAACCCTCGAACTGCGCCGGGAGACACGGGTGCTGCACTACCGCGACCTGCGCCAGCTGACCCACGAGCTCAAGACCCTCGGCGCGCACAACCTCAATCCCGGCCGCCCGGACGGCCTCACCGGCCGCGCGCGGGTGCTGGCGCTGGTCGAGGCCTACGAGCGCTTCCGCCAGCCCCAGGGCCTGCCGGCCAGTTGGCGGCCGGTCTACGGGGTGCTGCGCAGGCGCGCGGAATAGGCGCAGCGCGGAGCATCGACACAGGCTGGGCAAGGCGGCTATCGTGCGCTAACTTTCCGCCAGCCCCGGCAACGGATCCTGCCCCATGCCCTCCATCTACCAGCTCAAGCCGCGCTTCCAGAACCTGCTGCGCCCCCTGGTGCGGCGCCTGTTCGAGCACGACGTCACCGCCAACCAGGTGACCCTCGCCGCCGCCGGCATCTCCGTGCTGGTCGGCGCGCTGGTCGCCGCCTTGGCCGAGCATGCCAGGCTGTTCGCCCTGATCCCGTTGTGGATGTTCCTGCGCATGGCGCTGAATGCCATCGACGGCATGCTCGCCCGCGAGTTCGGCCAGCAGTCGCGCCTCGGCGCCTACCTCAACGAGCTGTGCGACGTCATTGCCGACAGCGCGCTGTTCCTGCCTTTCGCCCTGCTGCCGGACGTGACGCCGCTGGCGGTGATCGGGGTGACCCTGCTCGCGGTGATCGTCGAATATGCCGGCGTCATGGGTCCCCTGGCCGGCGCCACGCGGCGCTACGACGGGCCGATGGGCAAGAGCGATCGTGCCTTCTGCTTCGGTGTGCTCGGCGCGGGCGTCGCCACCGGCCTGTTGCCGAGCGTCTGGATCGACGGCCTGCTCATCCTGATCGCCGTCCTGCTGCTCTGGACCCTGGTCAACCGCGTGCGCCGGGGGCTCGCCGAGACGGCCTGAGCGGCTTGCCCCCCTCGCCCGCGTGCGGGAGACGACTGCAGGGATGCAGGAGAGAGCGACGCAGGAAGCCAAAGCCGAGGGGCAGGGGGAGAGGGCAGCAGGGCTTGCCGCTGAAGACTGCACCTCTGTCTCCCGCACGCATCGCCAGCAAGGAGCAAGACAATGAACGACCCGCACATCCCCCCGCCCGGCGAAGACCTGCCCGCCATCCCCGCGCCGCGGCCGCGCCCCTCCCGGATGCAGCGCCTGCTGGCCTGGCCGATCACCAGCTTTGCCCGCCTGCTCACCGGCGCGCGCAGCCTGTGGCGTGGCTGCGCCCCGGAGAAGAAGCAGCGCATCTACTTCGCCAACCACTGCAGCCACGCCGACTTCGTCCTGCTCTGGTCGTCGCTGCCGCCGGCCCTGCGCGCGCGCACCCGTCCGGTCGCCGGTGCCGACTACTGGCAGCAGGGCGCGCTGCGCTGCTTCCTGATCCACCGGGTGTTCCTCGGCGTGCTGGTCGACCGCAAGCGCCGCGATGCTCACGGCAATCCGCTGCAGCCGATGCTCGACGCCTTGGCCTGCGGCGACTCGCTGATCCTCTTCCCCGAGGGCACGCGTAACCTCGAAGACGGCCTGCTGCCGTTCAAGAGTGGCCTCTACCGCCTCGCCCGCGCCTGCCCGCAGGTCGAGCTGGTGCCGGTGTGGATCGCCAACCTCAACCGGGTGATGCCCAAGGGGCGCATCCTGCCCTTGCCGCTGCTGTGCACGGTGATCTTCGGCACGCCCCTGATCATCGGTGTCGACGAGCGTAAGGAGGCTTTCCTCGCCCGTGCCCGCGACGCCCTGCTGAACCTGGCCGCGGAGGCCGACTGAATGCAAGCCAACACCCTTTCCCTGTTCGCCGGTATCGGCGCCCTGCTGGCGCTGGCCTCGCTGATCGGCTTTATCCTCAAGTGGCGCTGCCGCGGTGTCGCCAACCCGGTGATCGACAACCTCAACGCACGGATCAACGCCTGGTGGGTGATGGTCGCGGTACTCGGCGGCGCTTTCTGGCTCGGCCACGGCGCGGTGATCCTGCTGTTCTGTGCCGTGTCCTTCTTCGCCCTGCGCGAATTCATCACTCTGACACCGACCCGCGGCAGCGACTATCCGGCTCTAGCGGCGGCCTTCTACCTGGTGCTGCCGCTGCAGTACCTGCTGATTGCCGTCGACTGGTACGGGTTGTTCTCCATCTTCATCCCGGTCTACGTGTTCCTCCTGCTGCCAATCCTCGCCTCGCTGGGCGGCGACACCTCGCACTTCCTCGAACGCACGGCCAAGGTGCAGTGGGGCATGATGATCGCGGTGTTCTGCATCTCCCATGTGCCGGCGCTCTTGACCCTGGATATCCCCGGCTTCGAGGGCCGCCACCTGCTGCTGATCGCCTGGCTGGTGCTGGTGGTGCAGATCTCCGACGTACTGCAGTACGTCTGCGGCAAGCTGTTCGGCAAACGCCGGATCGCCCCGCGCCTGTCGCCCTCGAAGACCGTCGAAGGCTTCGCCGGCGGCATCGCCCTCGCGACCCTGACCGGCGCCGCCCTCTACTGGATCACCCCGTTTGCCTTCTGGCAGGCCCTGCTGATCGCCCTGGTCATCACCCTGCTCGGCTTCTTCGGCGGCCTGGTCATGTCCGCCATCAAGCGCGACCGCGGCGTGAAGGACTGGGGCCACATGATCGAAGGCCACGGAGGGATGCTCGACCGGCTGGACTCGGTGTGCTTCGCGGCGCCGATCTTTTTTCATTTGTTGCGGTGGGGGTGGGTATGACGGACGGGGAAGGGGAGTTGTTTTTCGTGGTGTATAACTCCCCAGAGTTCCCAGCGCATCTGTAGTGGTCAAGTAATTCTGGACAGGGAGCGCCGCAATAGCCAGAAATGTTATACACCACACTCGTTCGGGTAGTTATGCACCACTTGGTGTCTAAGGATGGTCTGAAATAGTCCTGACTTTTGCTCCTATCCTGCTCGCCAAGGACAGAAACGCAGGCTCGTGTGTCAATACAGGTTTGATTTTCCGCCCCGAAGAGCATTTGGCAAGGTGTTTTCCCTTATTACGGACGCACCTCTCCTGCAACCAGCAGATGTTTTCGTGCCATCCACAGATTCGACAGGGCGAACAGCGTCACCAGTTGTGCCGTGTTCTTCGCCAGGCCGCGGAAGCGCACCTTGACGTAACCGAACCGGCGCTTGATCACCCGGAACGGATGCTCGACCTTGGCCCGCACCTGCGCCTTGGCCTTCTCGATCCGGCGCTTGACCCGGTACAGGACGCTGCCCTTGCCATGCTTCCGGTAGCTGCTGCGGCGGGCCGCGATCTGCCAGACGACTTTCCGCCCGGCATGCTCCGGCCGCTTCTCGACGCCGACATAGGCGGCATCGGCACCGACCAGGTTTTCCTCGCCATGCAGCAGCCTGTCGACCTGGGTGACATCCGCCACGTTGGCCGCCGTACCCACCACGTGATGGATCAGCCCCGACTCGGCATCGACGCCGATGTGCGCCTTCATGCCGAAGTGGTATTGGTTGCCCTTCTTCGTCTGATGCATTTCCGGATCGCGCTTGCCTTTCTTGTTCTTCGTCGAACTCGGTGCATGGATCAGCGTGGCATCGACGATGGTGCCCTCGCGCAGCGACAACCCATGATCGCCCAGATAGCCGTTGATCACCTCCAGGATGCCCCCGGCCAGCTCATGCTTCTCCAGCAGGCGACGGAACTTGAGGATGGTCGTCTCGTCCGGGATACGCTCCAGCCCCAGGCCGGCGAACCGGCGCAGCAGGGGCGTCTCGTACAGCGCCTCCTCCATCGCCGGATCGCTGTAGCCGAACCAGTTCTGCATCAGGTGCACGCGCAGTATGGCAGCCAGCGGGTAGGCTGGCCGACCGCCTTCGCCCTTCGGGTAGTGGGGCTCGATCAGGGCGATCAGCCCCTGCCAGGGCACCACCTGGTCCATTTCGAGCAGGAAGCGCTCGCGGCGGGTCTGCTTGCGCTTGCCGGCGTATTCGGCATCGGCGAAGGACAACTGCTTCAGCGGACAACTCGCAGGGCGGGATGGGCGTATTTCAACAGATCCGGAAAGTCTTTTTCAGATGGTATGGACGCCTCCCCCCGGCAGCGGGCCGACCGCAGCACCTCTACATCGATAGAGGATCCTCGCTGCTCGGCATCGGAGTGCCAAAGTGAAGCGTGTGAGTAGCAAGCATCACTTGAACAGGAGGATCCATCATGAAACATAGCGTGATTGGCATGGACATCGCCAAGAAGGTTTTCCAGTTGCATACCGTTGATCCGCTCTCGGGAAAAATCGAGCGCATCAAGCTGCGGCGCGAGGACGTCCTGGCGTTCTTCGCCCAGCGTCAGTCCTGCCTGGTGGCGATTGAGGCGTGCGGCAGTGCCCACTGGTGGGCACGTCAGCTTCGGCAGCATGGGCATGAGGTGCGACTGCTGGCCCCTCGCTCGGTCCGTCCCTTCGTGCTGCGCAACAAGACCGATGCGGCTGACGCCCAGGCCATCTGGACAGCGGTACAGCAGCCCGGCGCTTGCCGGGTCGCCATCAAGCAGGCGGACCAGCAGGCCATCCTCTCGCTGCACCGTATCCGTGCCCAGCTGCTGAAGTTTCGCATCATGCAGAGCAATGGCTTGCGTGGACTGTTTTACGAGTTTGGGATTGTGCTGCCAGAGGGGTATGCCCCCTTGTCCAAGGCTATGCCGGAAGCCTTCGCCGAGGCGGAAAATCAGGTTCCTCCTGTACTTCTGGAGAGCCTGCGCGAGCAGTGGGCGCGGGTGCTCAGACTGGAGGAGGAAATCCGGGTGATCGAACTCCGCCTGAAGCGCTGCCTGCGCGAGAACCCCGACTGCCGGAAAATTGCAGAGATCCCCGGCATCGGTTTATTGACGGCCACCGCCGCGGTTGCCTCGCTGGGAGACGCGACGACCTTTCGTTCCGGCCGACAGTTCGCCGCCTGGCTGGGACTGGTTCCCCGGCAGACCGGTACCGGCGGTCGAGTCCGACAACTGGGGCTGAGCAAGCGCGGCGACAGCTACCTGCGCATGCTGTTGACGCATGGCGCCCGCTCGATCCTCGCCAGGAGCCAGAAATCCGGGTGGCTTGAGCGCTTGCTGGCCAGGCGGCCTTACAACGTGGCGGTCGCCGCGGTGGCCAACAAGCTGGCCCGAACCCTGTGGGCCGTGCTGGCCAAGGGCTCTCCGTACCGGGTCGAGCGCTTTACCGCATGCCCTGCAGGGCATTGAGAAACGGCAACCAACAGGCTTCACAAGGAGCGCAGGCGGTAAGCACGTGATGGCGGAACAGGTCAGACCGTGACGGGGTAAACCTGGTAGGGAATATGAGCTATGGGCGCTGCCCTCAGCTCGATTTTCAGATGAGGGCCTCGTCGGCGGATTCCATCAGGGCCAGCAGGTTTTTCGGCCTGCACAAACAGGCCGAATATAAGACTGCTCCTACCTGAACGCCAGCTGGCCTACCTCTTGAGTTCCAGGAGGCGTCCATATAAGGATTTCCCTAATTGTAGTTATGTGTGTTTGAGAACATGAAAATATCAGTAAATGCGGGCTCTTTTCTGGAGCAACAAGAGATTCTGACTGGCGAAATGATCGCCAGGGTTGCTGACCATTTGGAAGCTGCTGGCCTTAAAGGGGATGTGCTGAAAGAAACAACCGGGAAAGTGGCCTTTGAAGTAGCCTGCATGATTGATGGCGTCTCAGAAGTCAGCTTCGATGGTAGCGAGGCTCATCCATACCTGACGTTTCAGAGCGGGGACAACGAACTTGTCCATCTTGGCGGCAATTCATACATGCATGAGCTGGTGTACGGTATTCTGAATGCGATGTTCGACGAGAGCACATAACCAGTCATTCCAGTACGTTCCGGCCCTAACAGGCCTCCACCGGACCGCCTTTTCTACGCTCCGCTCCGTAAAGGCGGCCGCTGAATATTGGCGTTGGGGCTAAAGGGAGAGCACATGGAAGCAGGTCAGCTCATCAACGTAGTTGGCTGGATTGTCGGGGTTGTCCCGAGTCTCGGCGCCATGAGCTTCATTCACCGGAATCGAGGAGAGCCTTGGCGCATCAGCAATTTTTTCAGCGCGCTCATCCTCATTGGCCTGTCTGCCCTGATGATCGGTTTGTTAAACGATCTCGTTGCGATAGCCGAACAGCTATACAAACAGGGCAAGGTCACAGATGGTGTTTTCACCCAGTTGCGCACATCTGGTGCTATCTGGCTTGTGTTATTCCCGGCGGTCGCTGGAGGGGTAGGTATAAATGTTCTCTCAGAGTTTCTTCTGGCAAGGAAGCCTTAGTCAGCCCCAACCAGGCGCTCCAGCCGACGGCCTTGCCGCCGCTTCGCGGCGTCAAGGCCGCGGCTGAGCTTGGGCGTTAGAGCCAGCCCTTTCAAGGTCTTTTGCCTTTCGAGGCTTTGATTGCACGGGCCGTAGAGACATGAGCGCGGGCCGTGGCGCCATCGACCCAGTTCCTGATCTTTTTCACCTTGGGGCCACGCTTGCTGGTGGCCACCTGGCGGGGCTTGATGTGCCGTGCCAGTTCCAACAGGCGCTGTGCCGGTGTGCTGGCCGAGTCGTCGGCCCAGGCGGGCCAGTGCTCTACCGGCAGTGCGGCGAGCATCCGTAACGGCTTCTGACCTGGACCGCCAAGTGGTAGGGGGACGCCTCCCAGCCCTCGGGAAGCTGTTCGCGATGGGCCTGTTCGACACTGCGCTCGAGCACCGCCAGGAGGTTGCAGGCCAGCGCCGCCACGGCAAACCCCAGCAGCGCCGCCAGGGGATGGCCCAGGCTGCGGATCTCGCTCTGCAGGACCGACTCCAGGCGCTGGAACATTCCCTCGATACGCCAGCGCCGACGGTACAGGTCGGCAATCTGCTGCGCACCGATCCCGGCCGGCAGATTGCTCCAGAGCCAGAGCACGGACTCGCCCGACTCCGTCGGCCGATCCAGGCGCAACTCGATGCGGCGCCAGGGTGACCGTGCCCAGGGCCGGGACGATCGGCTCCAGGCGCTGGGCGCTGCCCTGTACCAGGGCCCGCAGCAAGGCGGGCTCGGTACGCTTGACCTTGTCGTACAGCGCCGCCAGCGATACGGGCAGGTTGTCCATCTGGCGCGCGGCGGCATGCAGCGAAAGGCGCAACCCCAGGGAAACCAGCGACATCAGCTCGACCACCGCGGAAGTTTCATGGATGTGGTTGTGAAAAATGTGGCGTCGGGCGATGCCATGGCCCATGAAAGCACCTTTATTCGTTCGCCCCTTGAGTACCGGCGAGCGGCAGGCCCTGCAGGTCGGTCTGCGTGCCCGTGAGTCCTTCACCCTGCAGCGCTGCCAAATCCTGCTGGCCAGCGCCGACGGCAAGATCGCCACAGAAATCGCCAGCCTGTTCTGCTGTGCCTCGCAAACGCTGCGCAACACCTTGCGGGCCTTTGCCGCCGAGGGGCTGGCCTGTCTGACGGCGAAGTCGCATCGCCCCACGAGTGTCCGCCCCTTGCATGGCCTGCTGTGGGCCGAGACGGGACAGATGCTGCTGCGCTTCGTCAAGGGGGCGCCCGGTCAGCCAGGTGACCGAGGATTTCCTGGCCTGGGTCTGCGAGCGCCTGGCGGACGAGGGCAAGACGGCGCTGCTGATGATCTGGGACAACGCCAGCTGGCACGTCAGCCATCGGGTACAGGCCTGGATCGGAGCGCACAATCGCCGGGGCAAGGCCGAGGGTAGCGTGCGGATCGTAGCCTGCCGCTTGCCGAGCAAGAGCCCGTGGCTGAACCGGATCGAGCCCCGCTGGGTGCATGGCAAACGGGAGATCCTCGAGTCTGAACGTTCGTTGACACGCCTGCCGCTCGACCCGGGGCGTTCTGGACAATATCCACAGGTACTCCCGCCTGGGTTCGCTCACGGCGACCAGTTGATAGTGCTCGTCGAGGTCGATGACCCAATAGTCGCCCCAGATGGCCGGGATGAAGGAGAGCCAGGCCGGGGCGAAGCGCACCTCGAGTTTCGGTGACTGGCTGTCGCCGATCTGCCGACCGGTGCCGAGGGCGATGTTCAACTCGCCGTTCTGCAGCCGGCAGCGGTTGATCACCTGCACGCGGCCGTCGGGTTTGAGGCTGTAGTCGGCGCGGGTGAAGCCGGCGCATTTCTTCTGAAACCAATTGGGAAACCTGGCGATTTCGTACCAAGTGTCCATGTAGCGCGGCAGGTCGAGCGCGTCGATGGTGGACAGCGGTGCATCCGGTTGGCTGGCGGACGCTTGATTGGTGGCGCCGGCGAGGGAGCAGCCGCACAGCAGTGCGGCGACAAGGGTTTGCTGGATTCGGCGCATGGGAATGACTCACCAAAAGGTATCGGGCGATCATCCAACGGCCTCGACCGGCAGGGAAGCGCTGTGCGGGTTGCCGGTCTGCGGCCGTACCGCCGTCAGCTTATCTCCGCAGCCATGGCGGTGTCGGCTCCTCGTGCTGTGCCGGAGCATCCTCCGTCTCCAGTGCCGCCTTGCGGCGCGCCTCGTCGGCCAGTGCGGCGTCGATCTCGCGCATCACCGCCTCGACATCGGCCTCTTCCTCCGGCTCCTCGAACTCGCCGGTCAGCTCACTCGCCGGGGCTAGCTTGCCGGCTTCGTACAGCGCCCACATCTCCTTGGCATGCTTGCACGCCAGCAATTCGGGGGCGAAGTGGCCGAAGTAGGCGTTCATGTTGGCGACGTCGCGCTCGAGCATGCGAAACGCATGGTTGTTGCCCGCCGCATCCACCGCCTGCGGCAGATCGATCACCACCGGCCCGTCCGGGCCAAGCAGCACGTTGAACTCGGACAGGTCGCCGTGCACCAGGCCGGCACAGAGCATCAGCACTACCTGGCGGATCATGAAAGCGTGGTATTCGCGCGCCTGCTCGGGCCTCAGGTCGACATCGTTCAGGCGTGGCGCCGCATCGCCGTCGGCGCCGGTGACCATTTCCATCAACAGCACGCCATCGAGAAAGTCGTAGGGTTTGGGCACGCGCACGCCGGCACTGTCGAGGCGGTAGAGCGCGGCCACTTCGGCGTTCTGCCAGGCCTCCTCCTGCTCCTTGCGCCCGTGCTTGCTGCCCCGCGCCATGGCTCGTGCATCGCGGCTGTTGCGCACCTTGCGGCCTTCCTGATATTCGGCGGCCTGACGGAAGCTGCGCTTGTTGGCCTCCTTGTAGACCTTGGCGCAGCGCAGTTCGCGGCCGCAGCGCACCACGTACACGGCTGCTTCCTTGCCGCTCATCAGTGGGCGCAGGACTTCGTCGATCAGGCCGTCTTCGACCAGGGACTCAAGGCGTTTGGGTGTCTTCATCGGTTTCTGTATGGCTCGCACTTACTTGGAAAAATCCTGCCCCCTTATACGGCAATCGGCCGGCGCGGTGCAGTAGGTCTTCCGGCGCCCGCTCGATGTCTGGCAAGGCTCAGATAACGCATCTGCCGGCACGCTGAAACGCTCGGATAGGGGGTTGACCAGGGCAATCGCATGAACGGATGCGCCCGTAGCTTCAAGCGGCTTCAGCCCGAGCAGGTTTGGTGTAGCGTGTCTTCTCTTTGTCGAGAAGGGATACACGAT
>NZ_BAAGYK010000075.1:0-2514 GCF_054779355.1 Azotobacter armeniacus | reverse complement strand
ATGAGCTGGCTGGCCAAAACCCCGGAGCGGGTAGTTGCCTATTTCCAGCATGCGTCGGTGCGTTATGCCACTTAGATTGGGTATTTGATTGCCGGGTTAATAAGAGCGATGCGTTTGAGGTAATCACTAAAGGCTTACCGAGCACAAAATTCAGTGGACCGAACGGTCTTAAATTCCGCTCCGGCCTGATGGAGTACATTTATGACCGCTAAGCC
The DNA here is from genome assembly GCF_054779355.1 of Azotobacter armeniacus. Classification (NCBI taxonomy): domain Bacteria; kingdom Pseudomonadati; phylum Pseudomonadota; class Gammaproteobacteria; order Pseudomonadales; family Pseudomonadaceae; genus Azotobacter; species Azotobacter armeniacus. Next base: position 2,299 of record NZ_BAAGYK010000075.1, on the reverse strand, counting down.
GTATACGTTCTTTGTCAATCGTTTCGTTATTGCCAAAGGTGGCAAGGCAGTATACGACGAGGTATTCCACAGAGGCGTCAATATTATTCGAGGCGCCAATAGCGTAGGCAAGTCTACGATCATGGACTTCCTATTCAATTGCCTCGGTGGGGACATTGCGGAAGATCGATGGAACGAAGAAGCTCAGACATGCGACGCAGTCTTTGCAGAGATCGAATTAAACGGCCACGTTTTGACAATCCATCGCCCGGTAGAACCAGGCAAGAAGCCCCCCATGAACTTCTCCGACGGCAGCTACGAGCAGCTCCAAGCCGCCAATTCGGCGGTGGTTTGGCAGAGCTATGGAATCAATCGTACCGATGAAAAACTCAGCTTCTCCCAGCAGCTCTTTGAGCTCTTGGACTGGCCTCACAGCCAGACGGATGACTTTGCGAATCTCACCATCCACCAGATCCTACGCCTGATTTACGTTGATCAAGGCACTGCGGTTAACAAGATTCTGCGAGCCGAACACTCAACGTTCGACAAGCCCAGCATGCGCCAAGCGATCGGAGATTTTCTGCTTGGTCTGGATGACCTCGGCATCTATGCGCTCAAGCAGCAGATGTCAAAAGCAGAGTCCGAATTCGCGAAAATCGATGGTCAGTTGGACTCCATCTATAGGTACGTGTCCCCCTCCGAAGGTGTGCTGCGTGCAGCCTCACTCAACACCACTATCGAGAACGCTAACAAGGAGCTTAAGGGACTGCTCGCTCAGCGAGACACGTTGCTGGCTCAACCTGACGAATCAACCGCGGACACTACCCTAAGGGCCCAAGCTGAACAGGCTAGCAAGGAGATCACTGAACTCACAAAAGAAATCGACATCCGGACGACCAAGCAAGCCGAAATGGTCAATGAGATCGTCGAATCCGAGCTGTTCATCGCAGCGATCGAGTCGAGGATCAAGGCGCTCAAGGAGTCTCGTACCGCCTACGATTTCTTCGGTGAAGTCAGGTTCAAATTCTGTCCAAGCTGCTTGTCCGCCCTGCCAGATTCGGACAAAGAAAAATGCCACCTGTGCAAAGCCGAGCTGGACAAGAGCTCCAGGGAGGCGTCTTATCTCGCAGCACTGAATGAGCTGGCGTTTCAGAAGAAAGAAAGCACGAAGGTGCTGGTAGAGCTGAGAACCAAGCTCAGCGAACATGCTCACTACCTGAGCTCAAAGCAGCGTGCGCTGCAAATGATTAAATCCAATCACATCGCGGCGCTTAGGATGAACTCCGATCGCGTGTTTAAGCTCAACGAGCTGTCGGCCAAGATCGGTACCATCGAGGAGCGAATCAAAAACTATGAGACGAAGGCCAAACTGGTAGCGGCAGTAGAGGGGCTCATTGAGAAAAAGCAGAGCCTCAATGCCACAATGCTAGAGCTGGATGAGCAGATCAAGGCCAGCAAAGCGCAAACCAGCACTCGCCGTGAGTCCATCGAAAGTAATCTGTCTGAAAAGACCGTGGAGCTTCTCAAGAAGGACGGTGGCTTCGAACCCGCCTTCAACGTCGCAAAAACCGTTATGTTCGATTTCGGCAAAGACTTCATGCTGGTCGACGGGCGCTCGAAATTCTCTGCCAGCTCCGAAACCATCCTCAAGAACAGTTTCCACTTGGCGATTCTGCTGGAGTCACTGGAGGATGACAGTATGCGTTACCCAAGGTTGCTCTTGCTCGATAACACTGAGGACAAGGGGATGGGCCCAGATCGCAGCCAGAACTTCCAGAGAGTACTTGTAGAGGCGCTCACTGAGTATGAGGGAAAGCCATATCAAGTCATCATGACCACTTCTATGGTTGATCCCGAGCTTGATATATCCGATCTCTGTGTGGGGCCACATTACACGAAAGGCATGCACACACTTAATATCTAGACGGCATTCATGATTGGAGCACTTGGCCGCTTTAGATCGACTCCGGCCTGTCGTAACCGGCAGAAGTCGACCCAAAACGGTCGGTCGGCTCTCTCCAATTAGTATTTCATCGCCAAGGCGAACTTGCGCCTAGGCGCTTGTCGAGTGTCGTCCGCTGGAGTGTCGCATTGGACCTTCTGCAAATTCGGTGGGCTGTCGTATGAGCCGCTTAAATCATTTCCTGCAAAGGAAGCATGAGTACTCAGGATCAGTCGGACAGATACTTTCAAGTGTGCTAGACTGCGCCGTACATGGTTATTAACCCGGCAATCAAATACCCAATCTAAGTGGCATAACGCACCGACGCATGCTGGAAATAGGCAACTACCCGCTCCGGGGTTTTGGCCAGCCAGCTCA
>NZ_BAAGYK010000074.1:0-1423 GCF_054779355.1 Azotobacter armeniacus | reverse complement strand
GGCGCGGCAACAAGCCTTCGATTTGTTTGAATTGCTCGGCGGTCAGTTGCATGGCACTCGGTCTCAACACTATTTGCTGCATTATAGCAAATAGTGTTAACAGGACCTAGCGCAGACACGCGCCCGTCTGCTCGATGCGGCGCGCTCGATCGACTCGACATCCATCCCGGACCTGTCGCTGCCTGCCACCCGTGTTCCGCTGGGCCGGTTGCTGATCACCTGCGAGGGGCTGCGCGTCGCCCATGGGCAGCGATCGCTCTTCGGCAGCAGCGGCGTATCGCTGTCGATCCGTGGACCGGAGCGCATCGCACTGCTAGGCGCCAACGGCGCCGGCAAGACGACCTTGCTCAGGATCCTGGCGGGGGAGGCGGTTCCCTTCGAAGGCACGCTACGGCATGGCCCGGGCCGGGTCGCCTACCTGTCGCAACGGCTGGAGTTACTCGATCCTGCACGCTCCGTGGCGGAGAACTTAGCCGAGTCCGCCCCGAGCATGCCTGCGCACGAGCGTGCCGACCTGTTGGCGCGCCTGCAATTCCGCGGGTCACGCATGCACCTGCCGGCAAGTCAGTTGTCGGGCGGGGAACGCCTCAGGGCGGTGCTCGCCTGCGTGCTGCATGCAGACCCGGCACCGCAGTTGCTCCTACTCGATGAGCCGACGAACAACCTCGACCTGGGCGCGATCGGTCAGCTGGAACAGGCGCTGGGTGCCTACGAAGGGGCAATGGTGGTGATCAGCCATGACCAGGCATTTCTCGATGCCATCGGTGTGACCCGAAGGCTGATGCTGTCGCCTACCGGAATCCATGAAGTCGCCTGAGGGTGGAGGTCCGCTCCTGGCCGGCAGCCGCCCGTCGTTGCCTGATAGATCTACCCCCCTCCGATGCTGTAGTGCAGTCGGCTTCTGACATTCAGTGCCGCCATCTTCTGAAAACGACAGCTGAAGAGTCCTACGCGGCCGGCAGCTTCCAGCAATGGCATATACTAAGCCTATCGAAAGTATTGTCATATTGAGAGACAATACCCCGATGAAATGCAAACGAAACTCCGATGGTCGGGCAATCGACCACCACTCCCTCCAGGTCATGCGTCAACAGGCGATCAAGGCCGTTCGCGAAGGGCAGACAGTCCAAAGCGTGGCGGCCGCCTTCGGCGTCAATATCCGCAGCGTCTTTCGCTGGCTGTCCGACTTTGCCAATGGCGGACAGAACGCCCTGCTCGCCAAGCCGGTTCCCGGACGTCCGCCCAGGATCAGTGCCGAGGAAATGCGCTGGCTGGCACAGACCGTTCGGGACCACTCGCCGCTGCAATACCGCTTCGAATTCGGCCTGTGGACCCTGTCGCTGATTGCCGAACTGATCCGCCGCCAGTTCGGCAAGACGCTGTCACTGTCCGCCGTGAGCCGAGTCATGAAGCTGCTCGGCTT
>NZ_BAAGYK010000073.1:5102-14322 GCF_054779355.1 Azotobacter armeniacus | reverse complement strand
AGGTCCGTCCGCTTGCCTGGCGCCGACCTCGTGTCCTGGATTTCAGACCTTCGCTGCCTTGCTCGCTGTAGCGTTTGGACCAGGCTAGTACGGTACTCAGATGTGCGCCCAATACGTCGGCAATCTCTTGCCAAGTCAGTCCGCGCTGCTCTCGCAGATTCATGGCCAGGCGTCGCATCTGGTCCTGAGTTTCTCGAGAGAGCTTTCGGGCATCGATCTTTTTCATGCCTCTTTATATCGTGAATTTGATTGCCTGGTTAATAGGAGATAAATTAATAGAATCCAGGCTCTCCCCGGTGTCAGGATAGTTGCCGCCTGATCGGACTCATCAAAACCAAACCCCAGAGGTAGAAAGAGTCGTGCAATGCTGCATTATTTGCCTGAACGCAAGGCCGCCCTGCTGAAGAGGCTGTTGCCGCCGTCGAACCTGTCCGTGGCCGAACTGGCCCGCCAGGAAGCGCGCAGGTCTCTTCTTCCTCGGTCAGCGATAAGGCGGGGGTTTCAAGAGAGAGGGGGAAATGCCTGAAGTTAGGTGTTTTTCGGGTGAGATTGGGGAAGTGACGGGCGTGCCTTTCGCCTGGGGAAAGGCACGCCCGAAGCGGATTAGCGGGCTTCCGCCTGCTGGTTGCCGTGGGCCGGCTGGCGCCAGCGGTAGAAGGCCTTTTCCAGCTCCACCGCCAGGCACACGCCGACCGCGCCGATCAGGCACCAGCCCCAGGCGTTCAGGCTGAGGTCGGCGGTGTCGAACAGCGTCTGCATGGGCGTCCAGTAGGTGAAGGCCAACTGCAACAGCAGCAGCAGCAGCACCATGGCCCAGACCAAGGGATTGTGCCGGATGCCGAAGTAGGCCGGCTCGCGCAGGCGGCGGCAGCTGAACAGGTAGCCCGCCTCGCCGGCGACCAGCACGTTGAGGGCCAGGGTGCGGCTTTCCTCCAGCGTCCAGCCCTGGTGTTGGGTGAGCAGGAACAGGCCGAGGCTCGCCACGGTCAGCAGCAGCGACACGCAGAGCACCCGCCAGAGCACCCAGCCGCTCAGCAGGGGGGTCCTGGGGTCGCGTGGCGGCTGCTGCATGAGCCCGCGCTCAGCCGGCTCGAAGGCCAGGGTCAGGGCCAGGGTCACAGCGGTGATCATGTTGACCCAGAGGATCTGCAGCGGGGTGATCGGCAAGGGCAGGCCGAGGGCGATGGCCGCCAGAAGCACCATGGCCTGCCCGCCGCTGGTGGGCAGGATGAACAGGATCGACTTCTTCAGATTGTCATAGACGGTGCGCCCCTCGGCCACTGCCTCCACCAGGGTGGCGAAATTGTCGTCGGCCAGCACCATCTGCGCCGCTTCCTTGGCCGCCTCGGTGCCCTTGATGCCCATGGCGATGCCGATATCGGCGCGTTTCAGCGCCGGGGCGTCGTTGACCCCGTCACCGGTCATCGCCACGCGGGCACCGCCGGCCTGTAGGCGCTCGACCAGGCGCAGCTTGTGGGTCGGGCTGGTACGGGCGAAAACGGAGGTCTCGGCCAGGCGGGCGTCCAGCTCGGCGTCGTTCAGTTCATCCAGCTCGGCGCCGGTCAGCGCCCGGCCCTCGCCGAGGCCCAGACGCTGCGCAATGGCGCCGGCGGTGGCGGCGTGGTCGCCGGTGATCATCTTCACCGCGATGCCGGCGCTGCGGCATTCAGCAATGGCATGGATGGCCTCCTCGCGCGGCGGGTCGATCATGCCCACCAGGCCGAGGAGGATGAAACCTTCGTTCAGGTCGTCCTCATCGAGCTGCTGCCGGGCCTTCCCCAAGGGCCGCATGGCCAGGCCGATCATGCGCAGGCCCTGGCTGGCGCCCTCGTCCAGGCGCTGATGCCAGTAGCGGCGCTCGAGGGGTTCGTCACTGCCCGCCCGCCATTGCCGCTGGCAGATTTCCAGCAGGCGTTCCGGGGCGCCGAACTGGTAGATCAGGCCGTGCCCGCCGTGGTCGTGGTGCAGGCTGGCCAGGCTGCGCCGGTCGGCGCTGAAGGGGATGGCATCGACCCGCGGAAGGTGCTGGCTTTCCTGGTGCAGGTGCAGCCCGGCCTTGCCGGCGAGGGTAAGCAGGGCAGCCTCGGTGGGATCGCCGGCGATGCACCAGCACTCTTCCAGAAGATGCAGGCTGGCGCTGTTGGCCAGCAGGCCGGCGCGGGCCAGCGCCAGCAGGTCGTCGGCGCTGTCCAGGTCGCACAGCCGGCCATCGTCGCAGTGGATGGTACCGCGCGGCGCATAGCCGATGCCGTCCACCTCGTAGCTGTGTTCGCGGGTGAAGACGCGCTGCACGGTCATCTCGTTGCGGGTCAGGGTGCCGGTCTTGTCCGAGCAGATCACCGTCACCGCGCCCAGGCTTTCCACCGCTGGCAGGCGGCGGATGATCGCCCGGTGGCGAGCCATGCGCTGCACGCCGAGGGCGAGGATGATCGTCAGCACCGCCGGCAGCCCTTCGGGGATGGCCGCCACGGCCAGGCCGACCGCGGCCATCAACATGTCGCCGATTGAGTAATCGCGCAGCAGCACGCCGAAGGCGAAGGTCGCCAGAGCCAGGCCGACGATGATCAGGGTGAGCTGCCGGGCGAAGTTCGCCATGTCGGCCAGCAGCGGGGTCTGCAGCCGCTGCACGTCTCTGAGCAGGTGGCTGATGCGGCCCAGCTCGGTGTGCCCGGCGGTGGCGACCACCAGGCCGACGCCGCTGCCAGCGCTGACCAGGGTGCCGGAGTAGGCCATGCTGCTGCGATCGCCCAGGCTGGCGGTGGCACCGACCGGCTCGCTCCGCTTGTCGCTGGGCAGGGATTCGCCGGTCAGCGCGGCCTCCTCGATGCGCAGGTTGCGGGTGTCGAGCAGGCGCAGATCGGCCGGCACGCGGTCGCCGGCCTCGAGCAGGACCAGATCGCCCGGCACCAGGTGTTCGGCCTCGACCACACTGACCTTGCCATCGCGGCGCACCCGGCTTTCCTGGGTGAGCATCTTCTGGATGGCGCGCATGGCCTGTTCAGCCTTGCCTTCCTGGATGAAGCCGACCAGTGCGTTGACCAGTACCACGCCGAAGATCACCGCGCTGTCCAGCCACTCGCCGAGGATCAGGGTGACCCCGCAGGCGGCCAGCAGTACGTAGATCAACAGGTTGTGGAACTGCAGCAGGAAGCGCTTCAGCGGCCCCTCGTGCTTGCGCTGCGGCAGGCGATTGGGGCCGTGCTGCTGCAGGCGGCGTTCGGCTTCGTCGGCGCTGAGTCCGTCCAGGCAGCTGTCCAGCGCGGCCAGGCTGGCCTCGGCCGGTTGGGTGTGCCAGTCGGTGTGCTGGTGACCTTGCATCGTATTCCTCGTCCTGTCTGTCTGCTAGGGTTCACAAGGGGCTGGAGAGCCCCGCAGGCCATCCGGCGCCTGCCTTCATATTCTCCCCCAGATCCTGCAGCTCGCGCACGGCGATAGGGCCGCTCTGCGACAGCAACCACCAGTGCAGCTGCCAGCTGTCCTGCACGGTTGCGGTCAATCGGTAGCCATTGTCCTCCCATTCCAGCCGCATGTCGCCGGAGAGCGATGTTGTGTTTGACCAGTCCGAACACGATCACCTTGCCGGCGGCACCCCAGCCCCGCTTGCCCTTCCTGCTGCAGCCGAAGGTGGTTTCGTCGCATTCGAGCTTCCGCGAAGGGCTCGCACAGTTGTTCCTCCTGGGCGCAGCAGGCTCGCAGCAATCAGGCCACTAACCCTCCCCGCTTGCCGGGGGATGGGGTGAAGCCGGACGCGGCCTTGATGGGAACGGTCTCGACCACGAAGGCGGACCTTACAAGAGCATCGTGGCCAAGGCCGCTCCCACCGACCCAGGAATCTCCCGGTTTGCCCCCCGACCACAGGCCATCGGTGACGGAATGCAGCGTTCTGCCGCCAAGCTTTCGCGCGATGCGTCTACCCTGAAAAAAGTCCCCAGCCACGGAACGCAGACATATGTACAACCAGTACTTCGGCTTTTCCGAGGCCCCCTTTTCCATCTCGCCCGATCCGCGCTATCTGTTCATGAGCGAGCGGCACCGCGAGGCGCTGGCCCACCTGCTCTACGGCCTGCAGATCGACGGCGGCTTCGTGCTGCTCACCGGCGAGGTCGGCACCGGCAAGACCACCCTCTGCCGCTGCCTGCTCGAACAGGTACCAGAGCACTGCGACATCGCCTTCATCTTCAACCCCAAGCTGAGCCGCCTGGAGTTGCTCGAGACCCTCTGCGAGGAATTGCACATCGCCCTGCCGGGAAACGTCTGCAGCCTCAAGGTGCTGTTCGACCGGCTCAACGCCCACCTGCTGGAGGGCAACGCCAGCGGCCGCCAGACGGTGCTCATCGTCGACGAGGCGCAGAACCTGTCCGCCGAGGTGCTGGAGCTGCTGCGCCTACTGACCAACCTGGAAACCGACCAGCACAAGCTGCTGCAGATCATCCTGCTCGGCCAGACGGAGCTGCGCGACATCGTAGCCCGCGAGGACATGCGCCAGCTCGCTCAGCGCATCGTCGCCCGCTACCACCTGGAACCGCTGTCGCGCCCGGAGATAGGCGCCTACGTCCGGCATCGCCTGGCTATCGCCGGCACCCAGGCCGTGCTCTTTGCGCCGCCGCTGCTGGAACACCTCTATCGGCTGAGCGGCGGCACGCCGCGGCTGATCAACATGATCTGCGACCGCGCCCTGCTCGGCGCCTATGTACAGGGCAAGGCCGCGGTGGACCGGGCCACCCTGGAAAGCGCCGCCCGCGAGGTGTTCGGCCCGGCGCGCCGGACGAAAATCCCCGCCGCGCTGGCCGCGGCCTTTGGCGTCAGCCTGCTCGCCGTCGCGCTCCCCCAGGCCGAAGCCACGCCTCCTCCCTCGCCCTCGTCCCCTCCTACGCCCACACAGGCAGCCTCCGCTCTGGACAACGGCAACGTGCCTTTGCAGTCGACGCCGCCCGCCTCCCAGGTGAAAGAGAACGACCCGCCCCTGGAGCCGCCGCGCCCCGAACCCGTCAAGCGACCGGAGGAGGACGTCGTCGGCCCCGCGGCCGAGGATTACTGGCAGCACGAGGCGCAGGCAGTACGCGCCCTGCTCAGCCACAGGCAAGCCGCCATCCGCCAGCCCAGCGATCTCGACTGCGCCTGTCAGCGATCCTGAACTATCGGGGATATCGCTGCCGCTCGCGCTGAGGATTCGCACCTGTTCCGGCGCGCATCGGCCATGGTTCGTTGAAACGACTTCGCACACCGGCTTGTCAAGAATAAGGCCAAGCCAAGGCCGGCCTGCGCCTGGACGCCCGGCGACACCGGGCGTCCTTGCCGAGGCAAACCATTGACCCCTGCTCGCCAGGAGCCACATCAAGGACTTCCCTATGAACCCATTTTTTCGTTTCAACTCGCCGGCGGGCACGACACTGCCCCTGTTGGCGCTTGCAGGCTGCTTCGGCCTGGTCGCCGAAGCGGGCGAGGAATCCTCGTTCAAATGCGGCGAGGAAATCTCCAGCTCCTTGGAGGCGATGATCTGCAAGGACCAGGCGCTCTCGGCCCTGAACCGCAAAATGGCCGAGGTCTATTCCGCGGCGCAAAAGAAGGCCTCCGGCGAGAACCCGCCGCTTCTGGAGGAACAGCAGCGCAGCTGGATCGAGAAGCGCAACGACTGCGAAAAAGCCGGGGAGCCGCCTCAATGCCTTCAGGAGAGCTATACACAGCGGATCGTCGAACTGCAGGCACGCTATGCACTGGTTTCCGTCAGCGGCGTCTTCACCTACACCTGCGATGACGACCAGAACAAGGTCATCCAGGCCAGCTTCTACAAAACCGACCCGCCATCGCTTTACGCCGAATACGGTGACCAGAACTCGGTCATGATCGCTCAGCCCAGCACTAGTGGCGCGAAATACGCCGGACAGAACGAAACGACGCTCTGGGAACATGACAACAAGGCGCTGGTTACCTGGGGCTACGACATGCCTGTCATGAAATGCGTCAAAACCCCCTTGATAGCGCCCACCAGCGACCTGCGCGACGCGCAGGGCAAGCCGGGCGGATAAGCTCGCCCGGGCCCAGTGGACTACCCGGGACTCTCCACTCCAGATCCCGTCACAGCCGCCACTCCACCCCCGCATAGACGCTGCGCCCATCGCCGGGCAGGAACTGGGCGCTGTCCTGCCCGCGGGCGTCGGCGATCACCCCGGTGGTGGAGGCGTAGCGGCGGTCGGAGAGGTTGCGGCCCTCGATGAAGAAGCTCGGCCCCTGTGCCGCCCGGTAGCCGGCCTTCAGTCCCCAGAGGGCATAGCGGTCGGTATACAGGGTCTCCGCATGGTCCACCGCATAGTGGCTCGGCACCCACTCGAAGGTCGGTCCGGCGTACCAGCCCGCCCGCTGCCAGAGCAGTTCGCCCTTGACGAACTGGCGCGGCACGCCGGCCAGGCGGTTGTCGCCGTAGACATCGTCGTCGTCGAAGCGGAAGTCGTTGAACAGGTACTGTCCGCGCAGCACGAAGGCGCCGACCGACCAGGAACCGCCCAGCTCGACGCCCTGGTGCAGGGTGCGGTCGGCGTTGACCGTGCCCAGCGGGTCGCCGTTGGCGTCGTTGAACGCCAGCAGCTCGTCGCGGATCTCGCTGCGGTAGAGCGCCAGATCCAGCTCCACGCCGCCGCGCCCGTAGCGCAGGCCGGCCTCCCAGGTCCTGGCCCGCTGCGCGTCGTTCTTGCTCACCACCTGGCCGCCGGTCAGCTCGCTGAAGGTCGGCGGCTCGTAGCTCTGGCTGAAGTTGGCGAACAGCTGCACGCCCTCGGCCAGATCATGGCGCAGCCCGATGCGCCCGAGGCGGCCGACATAGGTCGCCTCGAAGGACTCGTCCTGGGCCACGCAGCTACTGCTGACCGAGGCGTTGCACTTGAAGCGGTCGTCGACCTCGCGCTCCTGGTGCAGCCAGGCGGCGCCGACGATCAGTGCCCAGCGCTCGGCCAACGGGATTTCCAGCTCGGCGAAGGCATTCAGGTTGCGCGCGGTCTGGTGCAGCTCGTTGAGCTTGCGCCCGGCGTGGCCGCCGACATTCTGGTGGCGCACGTCGCGGTTGCGCCCGTGGCTGGCCTCGATGCCGCCGGTCCAGCGCCAGCCCTGGCGCTGCCACTTGTGGGTCAGCCGCAGACCGTAGTCCTCGCTGTCCACGTCGAGCACCTGGAAGATCGGGTGCCAGAGATCCTTCTCGCTGTAGAAGCTCGCCAGCTCCAGGCTGTGGCCGCCGTCCAGCTGCCAGACGGTGCGGTTGCCGATGCGGTCGAGGGTGAAGTCGCGGCGCTGGTCGTTGCGCAGGTTGTTCGGGGCGGCCTGCTCGTCGTCGTCACGCAGCTGCGCCTTGGTCAGGTTGCCCGGCAGTTCGGAGTCGGTTTCCACATGGGTCAGGTAGAACCGGGTGGACAGGCGATCCGTGAGCCGCCCGCCGAGGTTGGCGAAGTAGCGCTGGTTGTCCTGCCGGGCATGCTCGCGGAAGCCGTCCTGAGAGGAGTCGGTCAGGCTCAGGTAGGCGTCCCAGTCGCCGAAGTCCTCGGCGACCGCCATGAACAGCCGCTGATAGTCGAAGCTGCCGCCTTCGTAGCGCAGGTCCAGCGGCGGCGCGCTCCTGCCGGTGGGCGCGACGAAGTTGACCGCCCCGCCGAGGGTGGCCGTCCCGTAGTGCCAGGCGTTGGCGCCGCGCAGCACCTCGATATGGTCGGTGGCCAGCGGCTCGATGACCTGGAAGTCGAAACTGCCGTCGGCCAGATTGACCGGCGCGCCGTCCTGCATCAGCAGCAGGCCGCGGCCGTGGAAGGTGCGCTGCAGGCCAGAGCCGCGGATCGACAGGCGCGACTCCTCGGCGCCGAAGCGCGGCTGGACGAACACCCCGGTGGCCAGCCCCAGGGCGTCCTGCAGGGTGCTGCTGCGGCCGGTCTTGTAAGTTTCCCCGTCGACCAGCGTGGCGCCGCCGGGAATCCGGGCGAACTCGGCGCGCTTTTCGGCCAGGGTCGGTGTGGTCGGGTCCGCCTCGCGGCGTCCGTCGATAGTCATGCTTTCCAGCTCGATCCGCTCGGCAAGAGCAGGCGAAGCCAGGCCGGCGCTCAGGGCCAGCAGGCTCAGAATGGATGAAGGGCGCATCCCCGTTCTCCTGAAGTTGTTTTGCATTCCGTGTCGGGCGTGGCCCGGCCGTGGCCGGAACCACACCAAAATCGCGGGAAAGGTCGGCGCACCGGCGCACGCCCCCGCCCCGGGCAGGCCCGGAAGGGAACGGCGGCGACGGCCGCGCAGAATCAGGGGGCGCGGGGGTTGGCCGGAGGCCAGTGCTGACGCGGAGATGCCTTGCCGCGCCGGGTCAGGCTGCGGCGCCAAGGGCGCAGCGGGCGCAGCCAGGCGCTCAGGGCGAATAGCAGGGCCAGATCGACGAGAGCGAGGGAAGTGCAGAACGGGCAGTTGGCGAAGGCCGCGGTGCCAATGGAGTCGCCGGCAGCGCCATCCAGTGTCGGCCCGGCATGCCCCTCGGCCGAACAGAACAGCCCACCCACGCCGGCCAGCGCGAAGCCAGCCATCTGCCCATGACCGATGCTGCAGTGCAACGCGCTCAGCAGAACGCTGAAATACAGCATCCAGGCAATCAGCGAGCGGTGGTCACGCGGGAGGTTCATGGGAGCGGGAACGGGCCGGAGGCTCGGGGATAGAAATCTATCCGATGGCAGCAACCCATGACAGCCCTGGCCGCTCCTCTTTACACTTCCCCCCCTGCCTTGCCGTTCCCGGCCGATTCCCCTATCGCCCATGCCGCCACTCATCCAGCTCTTCATCCGCCTGCCCTCCGCCGGACTGCTGCTCATCCAGTTGCTGGGCGTACTGCTCTATCCGCTGATGGAGGACACCCACACCGGGCCAGCGCTGTTCGGTGCCTTCGGGATAATCGTGCTGGGTGCGGCGCTGCGCATGGTGCGCCGCAGTGCGGCAGTGACCTGGATCGCCCTGCTGCTGGCCAGCGCGACCTTCACCCTGCTGGCCTGGGCCTTCGCCTATCTGTTCAGTGCCTGCCAGCTCCTCGCACCGAGCAGTTTCGTCGGGCCGGTCGAGCCCGAGGCGACACGCAGCTGGCTGGAGCTGTTGTTTCTCAGCTTCACCACCCTCTCCGGCGTCGGTCTCGGCGATATCCTCCCGCTCAGGCCCTTTTCCCGCGCCCTGGTGATGCTCGAGGAATTTGCCGGGGTCATGTATTTCACCCTGGTAG
>NZ_BAAGYK010000073.1:0-5092 GCF_054779355.1 Azotobacter armeniacus | reverse complement strand
CGTGCCAACGAGTTGCCTTCCCACCCAAGGGGTTGAGCTGCCCCTGGATCGGCCGGCCCGCGCTCAATGCAGTCTCGCAGCAGTGAGCCAATGCAAGGTCGCGTCGGCGAGCCGCTTCTCTCGCGTTCTCAATGTGAACTCGACCAAATCGAGCGGAGTAGCGCCATTGTGCCCGAGGAAGTCCAGGGCGAAACCAATGGCGCCAAGCGGTGGCCTTGATCCTGGCCAAGATCGAACGATCTGGACCATGCATGAGGCATAAACCGTGACGCATGAGGCCACGCTTTTTCGTGCTTTCCTGTCTCGCGGCTGCAGCTGCGCTTTCAGGCCAGAAAATCGCCGGGAAAGCCCCCAAGCGGCAGTGTCCGCCTCTGAGCTGCCGATGACTACAGGCAGGAATCGGCCGGGATCAGATACAGAGGGCGCCTTCATAGATCGCTTTTGCGAGGCGAAGGCCTCTATACCGCCTTGGTCTTCGCACTCATCAGGGTTGCGTAGACTCTCAACTAAGAACCTATCCACAAATAGTGCTCATGATGGATAATCGGCGCCTCTTCATATTGGGGGCCTTGCCATCATGGGCGCAAAATCCTGGGAAGTGACTGACGACTTCTGGAGTCGCGTGGAGCCGCTGGTACCGCCGCCTCGCCCGAGATTGGCGGACAAGGTCTACCAGCGCAAGGCCGGTGCCGGACGCAAGCCCAAGCCGGCTCGGCTGGTGTTCGAAGCCATCGTGTACGCCCTGCGCACAGGCTGTCAGTGGAAGGCCCTGCCAGCCGAGCGCTTCGGCAGTGCGAGCGCGATTCACCGGCGTTTCCTGGAGTGGGAAACGGCTGGTTTCTTCGAGGCCATCTGGCAGGCTGGCCTGGCCGAGTACGATGAGATGGAAGGCATTGCCTGGCGTTGGCAGAGCATCGACGGGGCGATGATCAAAGCCCCTCTGGCACAGGAAGCGGTCGGACCCAACCCGACCGATCGGGGAAAAAAACGGGAGCAAGCGCCATCTGTTGGTCGACGGGCGTGGCGTCCCGTTGTCGCTCGTCGTGACCGGGGCGAACCGGCACGACGTCACGCAGCTTGAGGCGGTACTCGACGCCATCCAAGTAAAGAGGCCGAATCCACCGTTTCGCCGCTCCAAGCACCTGTGTACCGACGCCGCCTATCGGGGGGCTGCCGCCTTGGAGACGATTCTGGCCCATGGCTACATTCCCCATGTACAGGGGCGGCATGATGAGGCCCGACAGCTCAAGCGCCATCCTCACAAGCGGGCCCGGCGCTGGGTGGTTGAAGTCGCCCACAGCTGGTTCAACCGGTTTCGCAAGCTCCTGGTTCGCTATGAAAAGCTCGAGCGCAGCTTCCTCGCCCTCAATCATTTGGCAGCGGCCATTATCGCCTTTCGGAAGGTGCCGCTTACCGTAAATATTATTTATGGATAGGCTCTGAATCCGTTGGCACGTCGGGCCGAAAAAACCATTCTGGATCTCCTGTAGAGGTGTTCGGTGTTAGAGCCGGTTTTTTCCGCTCGAAGGGAAGGGGTTGCCTGTGTCCTGGCATCCCAGCCAGGTGGAGCGGGGAAATCTCCTGCGTTCCGGATTGGACCTCTGCGTACCCTCGTAGCGGGTAGGGCAAAGGGAAGAGCAGGCTTCCCTTGGTTGGGAGGGCTTCTCACACCTCGGTGCTGCCGACTCACTACCAGCACAGCCGCGTCGCTTGGCAAAAAACCATCATTACGCTGTCACACGCGGCTGACACCTTTGCTGCACACTTCACCACCCGCCCACGCATGCCATCCGGTCTGGGAAAAAACATGAACTTGCAACCCAAGGCCCTTGCGGCCAGCATTGCCCTCGCCCTGTGCGCCAGCCAGGCGCACGCCGCCGACACCAACGCCGTTCCGACCAACGCCGAGGAATGGTTCGCCGCTGGCCGCGCCGCGGTGGAAGCCTCCAAGCGCATCGAGCCCAACCACTCGCGCGCCAAGAACGTGATCCTCTTCGTCGGCGATGGCATGGGCATATCCACCGTCACCGCCGCCCGCATCCTGGAAGGCCAGATGCGCAACGTCGACGGCGAATTCAACCGCCTGAGCTTCGAGAAGCTCGACCACATGGGCACCTCGATTACCGCCAGTGCCAACCAGCAGACCTCCGACTCGGCGCCGACCGCCACCGCCATGGTCACCGGCATCAAGACCAACGATGGGGCGATCTCGGTCGACCAGAGCATCTACCGCAACGAGCCGAGCGCCGACGTCACCCGCGCCAAGAGCGTCAAGACCATCCTCGAGCAGGCCGAGGAGCGCGGCATGTCCACCGGCATCGTCACCACCGCCCGCCTCACCCACGCCACCCCGGCGACGAACTACGCCCACATCGGCAACCGCGACTGGGAAGCCGACAGCAACCTGCCAAGCGGCGCTACCGTCGCCGACATCGCCCGCCAGTTGCTCGAATTCCCCTACGGCGACGGTCTCGAAGTGGCGCTCGGCGGCGGCCGCAGCTACTTCATGCCCAACACCGCGACTGACCCGGAGTACCCGAGCCAGAAGGGCCGCCGCAAGGACGACCGCGACCTGACCACGGAATGGACCACCAAGTATCCGCAGTCCGCCTACGTCTGGAACAAGGCCGACTTCGACGCGGTGAACCCGCGGCAGACCAAACACCTGCTCGGCCTCTTCGAGCGCTCGCACATGCGCTATGAAGCCGACCGCAAGGACGACGTCGCCGGCGAACCCTCGCTCGCCGAGATGACCGAGAAGGCGATCAAGGCCCTGCAGCAGAACGACAAGGGCTTCTACCTGATGGTCGAAGCCGGCCGCATCGACCACGCCCACCACGCCGGCAACGCCTACCGCGCGCTGACCGACACCGTGGCGCTGTCCGAGGCGGTGGAAATGGCGAAAAAGCTGACCAATGACCGCGACACCCTAATCATCGTCACCGCCGACCACAGCCACACGTTCACCATCGCCGGCTATCCCTCGCGCGGCAACCCCATCCTCGGCAAGAGCGCGATCGACGGCAATCCCTCCACCGACGCCCTTGGCCTGACCTACACCACCTTGTCTTACGCCAACGGCCCGGGCTGGACCGGCGGTTTCCAACGCAAGGAGTTCGACCCGGAGACCGAAGGCACAGTGAATGCCCAATACTACGGCGGCGCGCTGCGCCCCGACCTCACCTCGGTGGACACGACCGCGCCCGGCTACATGCAGGAGGCCACCGTGCCGATGGGCTCGGAGACCCACGCAGGCGAGGATGTGGCGATCTATGCCAGCGGCCCGAGCGCCTACCTCTTCCGTGGCCCGCAGGAGCAGAACGTGATCTACCACGTGATGGCGGACGCGCTCGACCTGGACAAGTAGCGCGGCTATGGTCACGGCCGCCGCTAAGCAGCGCGCCGGACGACTGAGCGGCTGGCGTCTTGGCGATGCCGGCTGCCGTCAAGCGGGAAGGCGCACGGCGTGCGTCTTCCTTTACCGTTTCTTCGAACGCCTCCAACCATCACTGCCGCACATGAAACCGAAATCAGCCCTTCTCCTCCTGCTCGCCGGCTCGGCGTTGCTGCCGCTCGCGGGACACACCCATGAAAGCACCAACGAAGAGCAGGCCCCGCGCGCCGCGGCCGGTACGCCGGCCGCCACCAGCACCCGCACCGACGACCGCGTGGTACCGGCACTGGACCTGGCCGAGCCGCTGCCCGAGGTGGCCGCCACCTATGTCACCACCCGCGTCGTCGAGCCCGGCGGCCATGCCCACGGCCACGACCATCCGCCGGCCGGCGAGGCCGAATGGCGCTTCTTCCGCGAAAAGGATCGCATCGACATCGAGAACGTCGAGGCACGCACCGGCGAACGTTGGCAGCGCGACGGCCGGACGCAGTTCTTCTTCAAGGTCTTCCATGCCGACCGACGCAGCGTCGAATACCGCGCGGACGACTTGATGATGATCAACGCGGCGCTGTCTTGGCAGCCGCACGCGCTGCTGATCGATCCGCAGGTATTGCAGAGCCTGGCGCTGCAGGATGCCGGCTGGCGCGACGGTTATCCCTATCGCCGCTACAGCGGCATGGCAGGCGGCGAAAAGCTGGATGTGCTGTGGCGGGTGGATCTCAAGTTGCCGGTGGTCCTGGAGCGCGAACGTGCCGACTACCGCGAACGCACGGAGCTGAAGGCGGTGCATCCGTTGGCGGCCTCGCCCTGGACCAGCCCGGACCAGTCCGACTATGAAGTCATCGACTTCGCCGACATCGGCGACCTCGAACGCGACCCCTTCGTGCAGCGGGTGCAGGCGCAACTGCCCGGCGGTGACGTGCATCACCACTGACCGGGCACGGCACACGGCGGTCCGGCGACGCTTACGCTGCCTCGCCCGGCCCGCCTCCCGCTCTCCAGTTCCGAATGTCGGGCGCGCTTTCCTACACCTACGCGGCCGGGCCAGGAATTCTTGATATCGCGGGGATCATCCCCTCAGAGGCTGTGAAGTTTTCGACTCTGGAGCCTGCTGTACCGCGATGCAGGGGAGCAGTGTTGGATTCTCCGCTTCGCGCGCTTTTGCAGTGCCCGGGCCGCGGTCCGCGGTGGGAGGGATGCAGAGGCGCGCAGCGGAGCGTTTTGCCCTGATCGCAGCGATCCGCGGCCCCCTCAGGTCATCGTCGGCACACTCAACAGCAACCCAGGCGCAAGCTCAAGCATGCGCATCAGGTTATGTGCCAGTGCATACCACAACACCACGCTTTTGACCTTGTCCAACCCGCACACGTTGAAACGCTGCAAACCGCGGTTGCGGGCCAGGGCGTTGACGCATTCGGCAGTGGCGGCGCGTTCCTTGTAGATCGTCTTGGCAGTCTCTGTGCCCATCCGCTTCCGCCAGGCGGCGATGGTCTCGCTGTCGTCTGGGAGGGCTGCATGAGGATCGCGCTCGGCGTCCTTGGGCTTGGGCAGCGGGGCATACACGGTGGTGGCCGGCGCCAGGCGCTCGATGTCATCATGCCTGGCGAAGCCGCCGTCCACCAGCATCTCCTGCGGACGGCGTGCGTAACGCTCGTCGAGCTGCTCGACCATCGGCGCCAGTTGGCCCAGGTCGCTGCC
>NZ_BAAGYK010000072.1:0-3174 GCF_054779355.1 Azotobacter armeniacus | reverse complement strand
AAGCGTACAGATCTCCCAGGGTAATTCGCGCGACCTTCCTGCTTATGCCTGTCGGATCTACGTCACAGCGTTCCGTGCAAGTATTGGGCTTTGACGATATTGGCTGCCTTACCCCGCTGTACCGCCTCTATCCGCTTCCTGTTCGTCAGGCCAGCATTTTGCCTCGGGCTTCCTTCAGATTCGCAGTCGCCCGCGACACCCTTGCCTCTGGCTAACACTTCCCCTTGCCGGGTGTGTAGAGGACTTTCACCTCCAAGTCACCAGCAGGGCCACCACAGCCAAGCTGGTTGCGCTTGCGCGCAACGCGCCATGCCTGGCGCACCAATAGAAAACGCCCCTGCTGCGAGGGGCGTTTTTCATCTCACCATGACTCCAGCACCGAACTTGGCTGAACTACGCCGTAGCCAGATACAGTAGGTTTATCAAGGAATTGCAGCTTCTCGGCCGCGCGAGCGAAGTGCAATTCTCCGGCGGCGGCAAGGAACAGTGTAGGTACCTCAACTCCATAAAAACCGCCCCGAATCTCCGGTCAGGCGGCGAACTTCTTTGCTCCCGCGACACAGACCACTGCGCCAAACGTCACGATCAGCAGTACGCACCCAAGCCTTTACGGCTTGGGAAAGGGTGACGTGTGCCCCGATGCCAGAACGTCTCGCCGCGTGAGTTCTTCATCCTCGTGAGTCACGTTTTCGTTCGGCTGCACATCAACAACGTGACAGTACCAGCGGCGTCAGTTGCGCAGCGCACGAAACCAACCTCCCGAAATGACAAACCTTGGGAAGGTAATCCATTGTTCAAGAAAGATGCGGGATACCGTGTTGGTTGCATTGGTGAATGGCTCAGGTGGAATTTCTTCGTGCTGATGCCCCCAACCTTGCAGAGTGACTGAGACTACCATGGCAACAAGCGAGATGGCTCCGAAGATTACGGAACATTGAATGAGCGCAACCACTAGTCCAATAGTGCCTATCAAAAAGAAGGGCACGGCGACTAGATGAATGAGTAAGTTCGTGCGTGATCGGTGATACCTCGGGTACCCCCTCCACTGCCATTGCAACAACTTTCCAACGCTCATTTAACCTCCTATGTGAACAGTGTGAGAGCCTAACGCCTAAGTGCTCGAAGAAAAATAATCCGATATTTTTCCCCTGCACTGCCCGTGCAGGCCTCTGAAATACAGGGGTTGGCTTGGTTCGGAACAGCAGAAAATCCGGGAAAATTTCGTTCGAGTACTTACATTGGTACGATTTTTTCTTAAGCCTGTGGTCTTCCCTTCTTCCTCAAGAATTTCGCAATGAACTTATGATCTCACCGCCAGTAACGGATTCGATATCCAGGCGCGACAGCGGGAGGGTATTCAGCGCCGTCATGCCGTGACGTTCTTCATCTTCGAAAAATCGGGATGAACACCGGTGAGATCTATCGAAAGCTGCCAGAGTTGCCTAGCAAGACTGATATCAAGGGCTGCGTCCGCAGGACATACCTGGGTCGGGTAACCTTTCTTTTCGTTCCGGCCATCCGGCCCGATGAACTTGCCGCTCTCGACCTCGGGGTCAGTGGCTGCATACAGTTGGGGTAATACCCCCCATCTCGGCAGGCTGTGCCAAGAAGCGATTGCCAAAGCGCATGAACAGCTTGAGGATGCCGCCTGGCCCGCTCATCTGCAGGCAGGTAGCCGCATATCCGGGATGTGCGAGCACGCTCTTGATGGGGGCGCCGGCGGCTCTGAGCCGGCGATCCAGTTCGAGTGCGAACAGCACATTGGCGAACTTGGATTGGGCATAGAAGGCGATGCGCCCGTATTTGCGCTTGCCTGTAAGATCGCCGAAATGGATCTGGCCGCGCTTGTGTAGGTCGGAACTGATGGTGACGACACGACCATCTTGGCTCTCGCCGATTCGTGGCAGCAGCAGCCCAGTAAGGGCGAAATGGGCCAGATGGTTTACGCCGAACTGCAGTTCGTGCCCCTGTAACGTCAGCAAGCGCGGCGGCATCATGATACCGGCGTTGTTGGCGAGAAGGTCAACGCGCGTTCCCCCGACGATCAGTCGCTTGCCGAATGCCTTCACCTGCTCCAAGTCGGCCAGATCGAGTTGGCGCAGCTCGGCGCTACCTCTGGGATGATGTGCCTGAATCCTCGCTTGGGCGTCCCGCCCTTTCTGCAAGTCCCGCACAGTCATGCTCACATGAGCACCGCGCTTGGCCAGCTCTAAGCTGGTCAGAAACCCCAACCCGCTGTTGGTCCCGGTAACAACCACAGTGCGGCCTGTCTGATCAGGAATATCGCTGCTGCTCCAACTGCGCTGACCGGAGAGAGGGGCATCAGAGCTGTTCCGATTTTCTGCTACCGTTGTGGCCATCTGTTCATCTCTCATCTTAACAGTGATAAAATCTAAGCTATACCACAGTCTGAACAGTGTAAAGATGCGTCATGCCTAAAGCGAAACGAAACAGTCGAACGGAGGAGCGCCATCCCGAGCGCTATCACCACGGAGATCTCAAGGCGGCCTTGATCCATGCGGCCGACGAAATCCTGGCGGAGCAGGGTGTAGAAGGCTTCAGCCTACGTGAAGCGGCTCGGCGTGCGGGGGTTTCCTCGGCGGCGCCGGCCTATCACTTCGGCAGTGCCGCCGGCCTGCTTTCCGAAGTGGCCGTTCTCGGTTTTGTGGGGCTCGCGAAGCATTTGGATGTCGGTGCCGCCAGGAGTGCGCCGGCACAGCGGCTGCGGATGCAGGGGATTGGCTACGTGCGTTTCGCGCTTACATATCCGGGTCGGTTCCACCTAATGTTCCGACGCGATTTATTGAGCGAGGATCACTCAGCCCTGCAGGAAGCGGGCGAACGAACCTTGATGCAGCTCGAAGACAGCATTCGCGCGATCCGCTCCATCCCCGAGGATCAGCCCCTGGACGCCGAGGCACGTGCCGCGCTGCTCGCCACCTGGTCGATGGTCCATGGTTTTGCCCACTTGGTGCTCGACGGGAAGCTTGCGCATATGCATGCAGGGGCGACAGCAGACAACCTGCTGGAAAGCGTGCTGCCGAAGATGCTGTTGAGTCAATGGCCAGATACCTAGGGCCTGTTAACACTATTTGCTATAATGCAGCAAATAGTGTTGAGACCGAGTGCCATGCAACTGACCGCCGAGCAATTCAAACAAATCGAAGGCTTGTT
>NZ_BAAGYK010000071.1:0-1142 GCF_054779355.1 Azotobacter armeniacus | reverse complement strand
CATGGCCAGGCGTCGCATCTGGTCCTGAGTTTCTCGAGAGAGCTTTCGGGCATCAATCTTTTTCATGTCCCTTTATATCGTGAATTTGATTGCCGCGTTAATAACTGCGAATGAACCTGCATTGATCCGCGCCGACCTGCATTCCATCGGCGCCGGCTCACGCTTTCTGCGAATGAGCGGCCTTCGCTTGGGTCGCCCATCAAACCAAGGTTTACTGGACGCTGGCCTCGCGTCTGGCGGAAACCGACTAAGCCTGACGCCCCGCGTCCACAAACTAAGCGTGTGTTTCAACGTCCAGATACAGCTAGGTCTGGCCCAGATTCTTCCATGCTGTAAGCCATCGCCTACAGCAGATCGAGCGTTCGCCCAATAGGCTCGGAACGGCTGCCGGCGTAGATTGAATCCCACCAAGACGTCGAAGGAACGACGCAGGCCGACCACGGATGGCGGCCAATGGGACCGTCGCAGGATGCGGCGACTTCATCAGGATGATGAACCCAGGGATGCGGTTGAACGACATGAAACGGCGAGGCTAATCCCCTCGCCGTTTTTGTTTTGCGCCGAAGGTGGTGGGCACCCGGGCGTTCACAGCACCTCGTCGCAAAACACGGCCGGTGTGACGATGCGGGTGCGCTCGATATGCCCGCGTTGCAACAGGCCGGCGCGGCGATCCCCGGTCACCAGGTAATCCGCTTCACCTGCAATGGCCATGGCCAGCAAGAAGGCATCGTCCGGGTCGTTGGCTTCGTCCTGGATATCCAGGCGTTCCAAAACCACGGCGCGTTGCAGGTTGTTGATCATGATGCCTACCTTGGCGGGCTGAAGAACGGCTTGGAGCTTGGGATAGCGGCTGGCTCGGCGGATCTCGTCGAGCTGCATCCGCGAGGTGACCACCTCGAAACGCGCGGCCCGCCAGGCCCGATAGATCGCGTCGGGTGCTCCATGCGGTGAAATCAGGGCACTGAACAGGATGTTGGTATCCAACACGACCCGCATCAGCGTTTGCGCGCCCAGTCGAGGGCTTCATCGACCATCGCTGTCAGCGCCTCTTCACTCACAGGGGTATTGGCCGCCTTGGCCTGTTCGGCGGTCAGTTCCAGGATATGGGCGCGTACCGCCTCTTCGATGAAGCGCGACAGATC
>NZ_BAAGYK010000070.1:2152-10149 GCF_054779355.1 Azotobacter armeniacus | reverse complement strand
TCATGAGCTGGCTGGCCAAAACCCCGGAGCGGGTAGTTGCCTATTTCCAGCATGCGTCGGTGCGTTATGCCACTTAGATTGGGTATTTGATTGCCGGGTTAATATGACTCTACCAATGGAGAGCGCCGCATAAAATTTGGAGCCACCAAGGGCGGCCGAGTAAAAGATGGCCCAGCCATAAAAATGTCCTTGCGTCAGTCTTACCTATTGAATGAAAAAGATGAGACATCTAAAAAAAGGAAGCTGGCTCTTCAGCAGATAAACAAAATCAAAGAGGAGGGTACTAAATGAGTACTCTGGATACCTTAAGCAAGCGAATGCTGACTAGCAAGGCAGAGCTCTTTAGTTTTGTAGGCACAGCTCCTCGACGATACAAAGTGTATTACATTAAAAAAAGAAATGGTAAAGACCATAGGCTGATTGCACAGCCAGCCAAAACCATTAAGTTCATACAGCTTTTGGCAGTTGAGGAGCTTAGAAAAAGCTTACTCGTTCACCATTGTGCTGCAGCTTATGAAAAGGGATCAAGCATCAAGAAAAACGCATCGAACCATCAAAAGAATCAGTATCTATTAAAAATGGATTTCAAGAATTTTTTCTTGAGCATCACTCCAGAGCTATTCTTTTCAGTAGCCAGAGACTCTGGAATTCACTTCCCTGATGAAGACAGGGTATTTCTTAGCTGTCTGTTTTTCTGGAAGCTTCGTAGGAATAGCCCGCTTAGGCTGAGCATTGGAGCACCAAGCTCTCCTTTTATTTCAAACTTTGTAATGTCGCACTTTGATTGTGCTGTTGATGAATTTTGCAGAAAAAATAAAATAACTTACACAAGATATGCAGATGACCTCACATTTACAACTAATCAGAAAGGCATATTATTTGAGGTTCCGCAGCTTATTAAGGCGAATCTCAAGACATACTGTCACTCGAAGATTCGCATAAACACCGAGAAGACCGTCTATTCTTCAAAGGCTTTCAACAGACATATAACAGGTGTTACCATTACCAATGACGGCAATCTTTCAATTGGCCGGGATAAAAAAAGAAAAATATCTGCAATGATACATCGATTTTCTTTAGATCTGCTTGATACTGAAAAAACATTAATTCTTAGAGGTTTGCTAGCCCACGCTCAAAACATAGAGCCGGACTTCTTGGCCAGGATGATTAATAAGTATGGCAACGAAGTTATAAGCAGACTACACAAGGTTAAATGAACATATTTTGGCTGTGCTAGCTTTGATAACTTTCAAGAGCATTGAAACAACTCGGTAATTTGCTCTATTTAGCTTAACGCTGATTTTTTTGCAGACCAAGGTCTGCGTGACCTGCCCCCACCACCACACCATCAGCCAAGCTGACGATGTTGGCAGCATGTTCCGGACTGCGGATGCCGAAGCCGAAGCCGAAGCCGAAGCCGAAGCCGAAGCATAATGCAGGTCGATGGGCGTAGACGGACGAAGGCCTGTTCAACGTGCTCCCAAGCCACCACTACTCCTCCAACAAAGCCCCCACACAATCAAGCACCTGCTGCACAATCTCGGCCGGCGCCTTTTCCTTGAAGGTGGCCCGGCGTACCCGCCAATCCAGGGTGCGAACCTGGTGGCTGTGGATATTTCCCTGGGTATCGGCTCCCGTCCCCATCAGGGTGATCAGAAATCCATGGCTGCGCGCCTGACTCGCCGCGCCCTGGGAGATCGGGCACACCAGGGCCAGTCCGAACGCTTCGTTGAATTCGCGCTTCGACAGCACCAAGCAACAGTGCTCGCCCAGTATCTCGCGCCCGGTGGAAGGGTCGAAGCTCAGGTGCCAGATTTCGCCGCGTCCCGGAATGGCGGGCGGGCGCTTCACCATTGCTCGTCCCCGGCCGCCGGCATGGCATCCCAACCCTCGGCCCGGGCATCTTTCGGTGTTTCGGCGATCAGTTCGGCCAGCGTCGGTTTCTTGCGGGCCGGCTTGATGACCAGGGCGTCGCCCTCGATCTTCCAGACCATTTGGCAGCCGGCCGACAGTTGGTTCTGTGCGGCGAAGGCCGCCGGCACGGCCAGAATCAGCGATCCGCCGGAACGGCGCAGTGCAACGGTACCCATAGCGTGACCCTCCTCAGGTTTTCCAAAAGTATAACTTGAGTCATGCCAATGGAAAACGCTGGAAAGGCGAAGGACGGGCAGGCACGGCCTCTCTCCCGGCAAATCCCACGAAAAGCCGCTGCCTCCTCACGGAAGCAGCGGCTTTTTCTTGCCGCAAACGCGCTTACCGGCGTGCGCCGCGCACGCCTTCGGCCAGTTCGCGGCACAACCCCAGCACATCCCCCACCGCCTGCTCATTCGAGCCAGCCTTGGCGATGCGGTCGACCAGCGCCGAACCCACCACCACGCCGTCGGCCAGGCGGGCGACGCTGGCGGCGTGTTCCGGGCTGCGGATGCCGAAGCCGATGCACACCGGCAGGTCGGTGTGGCGGCGCAGGCGGGCGACGGCCTGTTCGACGTGCGCCAGGGTGGCGGCGCCGGCGCCGGTGACGCCGGCCACGGAGACGTAGTAGACGAAGCCAGAGCTGCCGGCGAGCACCACCGGCAGGCGCTCGTCGTCGGTGGTCGGGGTGGTCAGGCGGATGAAGTCGAGGCCGGCGGCCTGGGCCGGGTCGCACAGCTCGTCGTTGTGCTCCGGCGGCAGGTCGACCACGATCAGGCCGTCGACGCCGGCCGCCTTGGCGTCGGCGATGAAGCGGTCGACACCGTAGGCGTAGATCGGGTTGTAGTAGCCCATCAGCACCAGCGGGGTGTCCTGATTGCCGGTGCGGAATTCGCGCACCATCTGCAGGGTTTTCACCATGTTCTGCTTGCCGCCGAGGGCGCGGATGTTGGCCAGTTGGATCGCCGGGCCGTCGGCCATGGGATCGGTGAAGGGCATGCCCAGCTCGATCACGTCGGCACCGGCCTCCGGCAGGCCCTTGAGGATGGCCAGGGAGGCGTCGTAGTCCGGGTCGCCGGCGGTGACGAAGGTGACCAGGGCGGCGCGGTTGGCTTGCTTCAGCTCGGCGAAGCGGGTCTGCAGGCGGCTCATGCGTGCTTCTCCAGTTTGTCCTGCATGTGGTGCATCACGGTCTGCATGTCCTTGTCGCCGCGGCCGGACAGGTTGATCACCATCAGGTGATCCTTCGGCAGCGTCGGCGCGCGCTTGAAGGCTTCGGCCAGGGCGTGGGAGGACTCCAGCGCCGGGATGATGCCTTCCAGACGGCAGCACTGGTGGAAGGCCTCCAGTGCCTCGTGGTCGGTGATCGGCACGTATTCGACGCGCTTGATCTCGTGCAGCCAGGCGTGTTCCGGGCCGACGCCGGGGTAGTCGAGGCCGGCGGAGATGGAGTGGGCGTCGGTGATCTGGCCGTCGGCGTCCTGCAGCAGGAAGGTGCGGTTGCCGTGCAGCACGCCCGGTGCGCCACCGGCCATGCTGGCGGCGTGCTTGCCGGTGTCGATGCCGTGACCGGCCGCTTCGACGCCGACGATCTGCACGCTGGCGTCATCGAGGAAGGGGTGGAACAGGCCGATGGCGTTGGAACCGCCGCCGATGCAGGCGACCAGCGAGTCAGGCAGGCGGCCTTCCTTTTCCATGATCTGCGCGCGTACTTCGTTGCCGATCACCGACTGGAAGTCGCGGACCATCGCCGGGTAGGGGTGCGGGCCGGCGGCGGTGCCGATCAGGTAGAAGGTGCTCTCGACGTTGGTCACCCAGTCGCGCAGCGCCTCGTTCATGGCGTCCTTGAGGGTGCCGGTGCCGGCGGTGACGGGGATCACCTCGGCGCCGAGCAGTTTCATGCGGAAGACGTTGGCCTGCTGGCGGTCGATGTCGGTGGTGCCCATGTAGATCACGCACTGCAGGCCGAAGCGCGCGGCCACGGTGGCGGTGGCCACGCCGTGCATGCCGGCGCCGGTCTCGGCGATGATGCGCTGCTTGCCCATGCGCCGGGCCAGGAGGATCTGGCCGATGCAGTTGTTGATCTTGTGCGCGCCGGTGTGGTTCAGGTCTTCGCGCTTGAGGAAGATCTTCGCGCCGCCGAAGTGTTCGGTCAGGCGCTCGGCGAAGTACAGCGGACTGGCGCGGCCGATGTAGTCGCGCTGGAAGTAGGCCAGTTCGTCGAGGAAGGCCGGATCGTTCTTGGCCTTTTCGTATTCCGCCGCCAGCGAGTTGATCAGCGGCATCAGGGTTTCGGCGACGAACTGGCCGCCGAACTGGCCGAACAGGCCTTTTTCGTCGGGGCCGGTGCGGTAGGAAGTCTCGGTCATGGGTGCTCCCGGAGTGTGCAAAGAGGCAGGCTGGCGCTTTTCGCGGCCCACCTGCGATGGTCACACGTTAACCAATGGCGCACCCGCCGAAAAGCGATAAGATCGCCCGGACACGTCAGGAAAACTCACCGATGACCCACCCGGACCTGCCCTCCCTGAACGCCCTGCGCGCCTTCGAGGCCGCCGCCCGCCTGCAGAGCGTCAAGCAGGCAGCCAAGGAGCTGCACGTCACCCATGGGGCGGTCAGCCGGCAGATCCGCGCGCTGGAGGAGGAGTTGGGGGTGGCCCTGTTCGTCAAGGAAGGGCGCGGCGTAAAACTCACCGATGCCGGCATTCTGCTAAGGGATGCCGCCGGCGACGCCTTCGCCCGTCTGGACGGCGCCTGCGCCGAGCTGAAGCGGCACACCGAGGAGGCGCCCTTCGTGCTCGGCTGTCCGGGGAGCCTGTTGGCGCGCTGGTTCATTCCGCGCCTCGACCACCTCAACCGCGAACTGCCGGAGCTGCGCCTGCAGTTGTCGGCCAGCGAGGGCGAGCTGGACCCGCGCCGGCCGGGCCTGGACGCCACCCTGCTGTTCGCCGAGCCGCCGTGGCCGGCCGACATGCGGGTCTTCGAGCTGGCCGCCGAGCGCATCGGTCCGGTGCTCAGCCCGCGCCACGCGCGCTTCGCCGAGCTGCGCCAGGCACCGCCGCAAGCGCTGCTCGACGAGGCCCTGCTGCACACCGCCTCGCGCCCGCAGGCCTGGCCGAGCTGGGCGGCGAGTCAGGGCTTGCCGGCGGCCGGGCTGTGCTACGGCGCCGGCTTCGAGCACCTTTATTACCTGCTGGAGGCGGCGGTGGCCGGGCTCGGCGTGGCCATCGCGCCGCAGCAGCTGGTCGCCGACGATCTCGCCGCCGGGCGGCTGGTGGCGCCCTGGGGCTTCGTCGAGACGCCAGCGCGGCTGGCGCTGTGGGTGCCGCTGCGCCGCGGCGACGGCCGGGCGGAGCGGCTGGCCGGCTGGCTGAAGACGCAGCTGGAGGACCAGGCCGTGCGCTAGCTGGCTGCTCAGCCGGCCAGGGCGGTGTTCTTGTCCTGCCCGTAGCCGTTCGGATTGCTCCGCTGCCAGCACCAGGCATCCGAAGGTGCGGAGCATTTCCAGTACCGAGTAGCCGCGGCCGGTGCCGAGGTTCCGGATGGAGACGCCGTGGCTGCTCGACAGCCGCTGCAGCGCCTTGAGATGCCCCCCCTCAGGCCCGCCACGTGGATGTAGTCGCGGATGCCGGTGGAAGGCATCCGCCTCTATCCGATACAGGACTATCCCGGCTGGTTCGACGAACGGCACTGTTCGACCAGCCTGATTGTGGCGGGGGCGCCCAGCGCAGCAGCTGGATGTACATGGAGAAGGCGCGCCTCCTGCACGACGCCTGCCTGTCGCTGATGGCTGGCGGCATGCTGGCCTGGGCCACCATGCAGTGGCGCACCGGCGGCGTCAGCGCCGGCGACGTGGTGCTGGTCAGCGCAGTGACCTTCCGCATCCTGCACGGCTCGCGCGACCTGGCCCTGGCGCTGGTCGACGCCACCCGGCAGCTCGGCGCGATCGCCGACACCCTGCGCATCATCGTCCAGCCGCACGCCCTCGACGATCCCGAGCATCCGCTGGCGGCCGCCGACGGTACCATTGACCTGGTCGACGTGGGATTTCGTTACCCCGACGGGCGGCAGGTGTTCAAGGGCTTCAATCTGCACATCCCGTCCGGGCAGAAGATCGGCCTGGTCGACGAGCGCGGGGTGATGCTCTCCGGCGGCCAGCGCCTGGGGATCGCCCGTGCCTTCCTCAAGGACGCACCGATCCTGACCCTCGACGAGGCCACCTCGGCCCTCGATACCCATTCCGAGGCGGAAATCCAGATCGCCCTGGCCGGTCTGGTGCGCGGCCGCACGGTGCGAGCGGTAGCCCACCGGCTGTCCACCGTAGCCAATTTCGATCGTATCCTGGTGATGCAGAAGGGCAAGGTGGTGGAAGACGGTACCCCCAGCTGAACTGCTCGCGCATGACGGCCTGTACGCCTCGCTGTGGCGGATGCAGGCGGAGGGCTTCCTGCACGGCCCCAAGCTGCCGACGACGAGCTGAAAGAAGTGCCGGCGGAGCGACGGCGGCTGAACTCTCGCGATTCCGCCCTGCCTCACCTAGGTGGGGAAGGCGCTTGGCGCCGACTCCGCCTATTCACCCGGGAGGCAAGCATGTCCGACCACCACACCTACAAGAAGATCGAACTCGTCGGCTCCTCGCGCACCAGCATTGAGGAGGCCATCGACAATGCCCTGGCCGAGGCGTCCAAGAGTCTCGACTACCTGGAGTGGTTCGAGGTGGTCGAGATTCGCGGCCACCTCGAGAACGGCGCGGTCGGCCACTACCAGGTCACCCTGAAGGTCGGTTTCCGCCTGGCCGACAGCTGAGGCCGGCAGGCGTCAGCCCCGCGGTCTTAGCCGAAGGCGGCACCTGGGGCCGCGGGTTGTAAGTTGCCAGAGCAGGCAGCGGCCACCGGCACAGACTTTTGCTTCAGTTTCCCCTTCGCCCGACGGGCAAGCTCGGGGGCGACTCAAGGAGACACTCCCATGCCACGACTGGTCGACACCGCGTTTTCCATTCTCGATCTGGCGCCGATCCGCGACGACGGCGGACCGGCCCAGGCCCTGCAGAACTCTCTGGCGCTGGCCCGCCATGCCGAGGTGCTGGGCTTCACCCGCTTCTGGGTGGCCGAGCACCACAACATGGACGGCATCGCCTGTTCCGCCACTGCCGTGCTGATCGGCTACCTGGCGGCGGGCACCTCGCGGATCCGCCTCGGTGCCGGCGGCATCATGCTGCCCAACCATGCGCCGCTGGTGATCGCCGAGCAGTTCGGCACCCTCGCCACCCTCTATCCGCGACGCATCGACCTCGGCCTCGGCCGCGCGCCGGGCACCGACCAGTTCACTGCCCATGCCCTGCGTCGCGACCGCCTGGGCAGCGACGAGGACTTTCCGGCGGACGTCGAGGAACTGCAGACCTTGCTCGGCCCGGCACAGCCCGGCCAGCGGGTGATCGCCATGCCCGGGGTCGGCACCGAGGTGCCGATCTGGCTGCTCGGCTCCAGCCTGTTCAGCGCCCGGCTGGCCGCGCGCAAGGGACTGCCCTACGCCTTCGCCTCGCATTTCGCGCCGCGCTACATGCATGAGGCGATCCGCCTCTACCGCGACAACTTCCAGCCCTCGGCGGTGCTCGATAAGCCCTATGTGATGCTCGGCGTGCCGCTGATCGCCGCGCCCACCGACGAGGAGGCGGAATTCCTCGCCACCACCGCTTTCCAGCGCGCGCTGGCGCTGATCCGTGGAGAGAGTCGGGTGCTGCGCCCGCCGGTGCCGTCGATGATCGGCCGCTGGCAGCCGCACGAGCAGGCAGCAGTCGGCGACTTCCTCGGCCTGGCGGTGATCGGCGGCCCGGAGAAGGTTCGCGCACGCCTGGATGTGCTGCTCGAGCAGACCGGCGCCGACGAGCTGATCTTCACCGGCGATTTCTACGAGCCGGCCGACCGCCTGCGTTCCTTCACGATCCTCGCTGGCTTGCGCTAAGGAGATGGGGGCAGGGGAGTCCGCCTCCCCCGCTCCGGTGATATGCATCGAGTAGGGAGCGGGATTACTCCCGCCGCCCTCTCACACCACCGTACGTGCGGTTCCGCATACGGCGGTTCATGGGTGAT
>NZ_BAAGYK010000070.1:0-2142 GCF_054779355.1 Azotobacter armeniacus | reverse complement strand
CGAAAAAGGCCATGGGCGGCTGGAAATCCGGCGCTGTCATGTTTTCGGCGAGCTGGCCTGCCTGGCTCACCCCGAGCGCTGGCCCGACCTCGGCTGTTTCGGGGTGATCGAGTCGGAGCACCACTTGCAGGGCAGGGTTTCGCATGAGCGACGTTACTCCATCGGCAGCCTGGCGCCGGATGCCGAGCAGTTGGCATCGGCGATCCGCCAGCACTGGGGCATCGAGAACCGCGTGCACTGGTGCCTGGACGTGGTGTTTGCCGATGACCGGATGCGCGCACGTACCGCCCATGCGGCCCATAACCTGGCCACGCTGAAGCGACTGGCGCTGAACCTGCTCCGCCTGGACCCGAGCCAGCGCAAGGGCAGCCTCAAGGCTCGTCGGCTCATCGCCAACACCTCGGATGACTATCGGGCCGAGCTGCTGGGACTCGAATGAGAATGCTTGGCTTCATGCGATGGCCCTGGATAGCATCGGGGGAAGGCATGGCGGCACCTCAAATTCTGTATTTATAAACAGTATTTGTTGCGCCATCACGATTGACAAGAGCCGACAACAAGTGACTGCCGATCAACGGCACCACCTCGGTAACAAGGGTGTAAGCCAAGTCGTGGCCGCTGCTGGGGGAAGATGTGCGACTGGACCGTCGCGGGAGCCAGCGACGGTGACGTTGACGGTGGACAACCCAAGCGTTGTCCACCCTACTTGTTAGTTGACGCCGTTATAGGCAAAGGATTCGGCGGTTTCGGGCGTCCAGCCAAGCGGGCGCGGACGGTTGCCGTAGATCACAACCTTGTCGCCGGGGGCGAAAGCGTAGTTAGGCGAGCGGTACGTCTTCAGTTCGCCGCTGTCGGTGCGCACGACGTAGGCGCGGTCGCTAGCGCCGACTGCCTTCTGACCGGAACCGCCGAACAGCGCGCCAACCCCGGCACCGATCACGGCACCGATCGGACCGCCCACGGACCCGGCCATCATGCCAGTCATGCCGCCCGTGGCCTGACCGGAGGTTTCGTCGCCCACTTCGCTGACGATTTCAGCGGCGTAGACGCTGCTTGCGGTCAACATGCCGATGGTCAGAGCCAGAATGCCGAACTTTTTCATGGCGGTTCCCCTGAGGATGATACCAGCGA
The DNA here is from genome assembly GCF_054779355.1 of Azotobacter armeniacus. NCBI lineage: Bacteria > Pseudomonadati > Pseudomonadota > Gammaproteobacteria > Pseudomonadales > Pseudomonadaceae > Azotobacter > Azotobacter armeniacus. The sequence goes on along the minus strand of NZ_BAAGYK010000070.1, from coordinate 1,011 downwards.
TCTTTGCCAATCGATTCCAGTTGGGACGAGTTGGGGCGCTGTCTGCGCCGTTTCGTTTCCCTTGGCCCAGAAACTACCAATTCGATTGATATAGATCAATAAAACAATCGCCATCTTATGCTTAAGGAGGGGTACTCCTAGCCGCCAGCAAAACAGCGCCTTCAGCCGCATTCTTTGCAGAAGACTGCCAAGCAACTGATTTACAAGGAAAACATGACCAGGCCTGGACTTGCGCCCGATCCTTGACGCACAGGCGGAGTCCGTTCGCCGCTCCCCATCCGCAGGAGCCGAGGGATACCAATTTGGCAGGCGCGCCGGCGTCCTCTGGCCGTGAACAACATCGCCAGCGACCAACTCCTGGGAGGGAATGACGTCAGCTTCGCGTCCTGCCGGATATCTGCTTGTGAGGTCGAGCGGTTTAGCGTCAGTAGCCTTGGGCGGCGAGGGTGTGGACCTCGCGGTCGCCGTCGGCCAGGAGGTGCAATCAGGCTATCATGCCAGTCGCTGGCTGGTGGACAAGCAAAGCGTTGTCCACCCTACCTGCTATCTGGACCGATGCCGTCAGGCGGTACTCGATGCGGGCGGCAAGCTGCCGGCCTGGGACCGGGAGGCGGACCAGCGCATTACCTGCCGGTCATGCTGCAAGCGATCGGCAAGCGCCTCTCCAGCTCCCGCCGCTGAATCGCGGGCACATCGAGTAGGGAGCGGGATTACTCCCACCGCCCTCTCACACCACCGTACGTGCGGTTCCGCATACGGCGGTTCATGGGTGACGCTGAAGGCGCCGCTGGGTATCCAGCAGCGAGATCAAGCCCAAGGCGTCGAAGAAGCGTTTCGGGAAGGCCGCATTCATGGGGGGTGCGCCCGAGTTCCACCACGGACCTTGTCCGTTTCGGGCCGAGCGCCCTGCACGATCTTCCGTCAGTCGCTGCCGACGCAGCATTGTGGTTCGGCCTTGACGATGCCTTGCTTGCCGCCAGAGCAGGCAGCGCAGTCTTCGTCTCACCCAAC
>NZ_BAAGYK010000069.1:0-590 GCF_054779355.1 Azotobacter armeniacus | reverse complement strand
GCCATCGTGGCACGCGCCAAGGCCGAAAACGCGACGATCTACTGGGGCGATGAAACGGCCGTAGCTGAAGATGGGCATTGGATTCGAGGCTATGCGCCGGCAGGAGTCACACCGGTGCTGGTGGCGCCGACCTTGGTGACAGTCGAAAGATGGTCGGATGATAACCGCTCTTATTAACCCGGCAATCAAATACCCAATCTAAGTGGCATAACGCACCGACGCATGCTGGAAATAGGCAACTACCCGCTCCGGGGTTTTGGCCAGCCAGCTCATGAATGCCTCGGCCTTCTCCAGCAATTCCGACTTGTTTCGCGCCCGGTCACTGGTGCACAAGCGTGTCTTGAGGTCGCGGTTCAAATACTCGTCCGGATTACACTCAGGCGAATAGGGTGGCAGGTAAGTAGTCAAACAAAATTGATCCGATATTTATCGCCATACCCAGACAGCACCTCATGCACATGACTGCAGAGCGACTGGAAACTCTGGTAGGCGCTCAGGGGCAGCCATTCGTACTTGATCTTCCGCCAGAGCATCTCGATCGGGTTGAGTTCCGGCGAGTACGGCGGCAGGAAAACCACATGGACTCGCTG
>NZ_BAAGYK010000068.1:0-23146 GCF_054779355.1 Azotobacter armeniacus | reverse complement strand
TCACCCAGGCCGCCCGCCTTCCCAATTCGCCCAGATCCAGCAGGCAAACCCTTGATTTTCAAGGACTTCCGCAGACCCCTGCTCGGGAAGTGGGCGCATTATAGGGCGTCAGTTTTCGGCGTCAACCACCTTACTAGCCTTTTTTAAGGAAACCCTGAAAAAGACTTCCCGATTCTGGTGAAATACACCCGCTCCCTTGCCCGAGTTTCCCGATGAAGCAACTGTCCTTCGCCGATGCCGAGTACGCCGGCAAGCGCAAGCAGACCCGCCGCGAGCGCTTCCTGCTCGAAATGGACCAGGTGGTGCCGTGGTCTGGGCTGATCGCCCTGATCGAGCCCCACTATCCGAAGGGCGAAGGCGGTCGGCCCGCCTATCCGCTGGCAGCCATGTTGCGCGTGCACCTGATGCAGAACTGGTTCGGCTACAGCGATCCGGCGATGGAGGAAGCGCTGTACGAGATGCCCCTGCTGCGCCAGTTCGCCGGCCTGAGCTTGGAGCGCATCCCGGACGAGACGACCATTCTCAACTTCCGCCGCCTGCTGGAGAAACACGCACTGGCCGGCGGAATGCTGGAGGTAATCAACGGCTACCTGGGCGAACGCGGACTGTCGCTGCGCCAGGGCACCATCGTCGACGCCACCCTGATCCATGCGCCGAGTTCGACAAAGAACAAGGACGGCAAGCGCGACCCGCAAATGCACTCGACGAAGAAGGGCAACCAGTACTACTTCGGCATGAAGGCGCATATCGGCGTCGATGCCGAGTCTGGCCTGGTGCATCATGTCGTGGGAACGGCGGCCAACGTGGCGGATGTCACCCAGGTCGACAGGCTGCTGCACGGCGAGGAAAACACGGTCGGGGCCGATGCGGCCTATGTCGGCGTCGAGAAGCGTCCTGAGCATGCCGGGCGGAAAGTCGTCTGGCAGATCGCGGCTCGCCGCAGCACCTACCAGAAGCACGGCAAGCGCAGTGTCCTGTATCGCGTCAAACGTCGGATCGAGAAAGCCAAGGCGCAGATGCGAGCCAAGGTCGAGCATCCGTTCCGGGTGATCAAGCGGCAGTTCGGCTACGTCAAGGTCCGCTTCCGCGGCCTGGCGAAGAACACAGCGCAACTGGTGACGCTGTTCGCCCTGTCGAACCTGTGGATGGCGCGAAAACATCTGCTGGTGGCAGGAGAGGTGCGTCCGTAATGCGGGGAATCATCCCGGCAAAGCGCCTCGTCAGGGGCAAAACATGGATTTGCAGAGAGGGATCGGCCTGAATTGCCACGGAGCTGCCGTTTTGAGCAATCGAGCGCTCGGGCAGGAAATGTCGGGGCTAATTCAGACCTTCCTAAAAGGCGGGATGCTACTCAGCAGTAGACGAACCAAACAGCATCCTCTGAAAATCCCAGCTTTCCTCCCGAATTACTCAGACAGAAAGCTCTATCAATAATCTGTTCAATCGTCGCACATAATCGGCGGGATCCTTTAAGCCACCGCCTGCTGCTAATGCAGCTTGATCGAAGAGGATATGCGAGAGATTAGCGAAGCGATTCTCATCGGTCTCGGAGTCTAACTTTAGGATCAGTGGATGCAAGGGATTGATCTCAAAGATTGGCTTGGACTCCGGCACCTTCTGTCCGCTGGCCTCTAAGATTTGGCGCATTTGCAGGCCGAGAGCCTGCTCACCAAGGGCGAGAACCGCCGGCGAGTCGGTCAGGCGATGTGACACTCGCACTTCAGTCACCTGCTCACCAAGCACTAACCTCAGACGATCAATCAGCCCCTCCTTAGACTTGGCGACTTCATTCTGGGCCTGCCTGTCTTCTTCTGTATCCAGCTCGCCAAGATCCAGGTCACCGCGAGCAACATCGATGAACGGCTTACCATTAAATTCAGTGAGATATCCCATCAACCATTCGTCGATGCGATCAGTCAGCAACAGCACCTCAACCCCTTTCTTGCGAAAGATCTCGAGATGCGGGCTGTTTTTCACCTGGATATAGCTTTCGCCAGTAAGGTAGTAGATCTTGTCCTGCCCCTCATGCATTCGCCCGACATAGTCGGCCAAGGCGACATCCTGATCGCCAGACTCATCACAGGTGGAAGCAAAACGCAGAAGCCCCGCGATGCGCTCTCTATTGGCGAAATCTTCTGCCGGCCCCTCCTTGAGCACCTGACCGAAAGCCTTCCAGAAGCTCTTGTATTGCTCTGGCTCGCTCTTCGCCAGCTTTTCCAGCATGTCCAGCACCCGTTTGGTCAGTGCCGACCTCATCGAATCGGTTATGGGATCCTTCTGCAAGATTTCACGGGATACGTTCAGCGACAAGTCATTGGAATCCACCACGCCCTTGATGAAACGCAAGTACAGAGGCAGGAACTCGTCGGCCTGATCCATGATGAACACTCGCTGCACATAGAGCTTCAGCCCCTTGGGCGCGTCACGATGGTACAAATTGAAAGGCGCATGACTCGGCACATAGAGCAAGGAGGTGTATTCTAACTTGCCTTCGACCTTGTTGTGACTCCAGATCAGAGGGCCCTCGAAGTCATGGGCGACATGCTTATAGAACTCTTGGTACTCATTGTCGTTTATTTCGCTGCGGGGACGAGTCCACAAAGCACTGGCACGGTTTACAGTTTCCCACTCCGCTGCAGCCAGGCCGGCTTCCTCGTTACCAGAATTTTCCTTCGGTAGCTCAATAGGCAGAGCGATATGGTCGGAGTATTTCTTGACAATGTTGCGCAGACGCCAACCATCAGCGAACTCTTCTTCGCCACTTTTCAGATGCAAAACGATTCGGGTACCGCGCTCGGGCTTGTCGATCGTTGCGACCTCGAACTCACCCTCGCCTCGCGATACCCAGCACACCCCCTCACCAGCCGGCAGGCCTGCGCGGCGACTGTACACATCGACCTTGTCAGCGACGATGAACGCGGAATAGAACCCCACACCAAACTGGCCGATCAGGTGGGAATCCTTCTTCTGATCCCCTGAAAGACTCTTCAGAAAATCGGCCGTACCGGACTTGGCAATGGTCCCCAAGTGGATGACCGCATCCTCGCGGCTCATGCCGATGCCATTGTCCTCCAACGTAATAGTCTTGGCGTTCTTGTCGAAGCTGATACGGATTTTCAGCTCCGTATCGCCCTCGAACAACTCAGGCTTGGACAAGGCCTCAAAACGCAATTTATCAGCCGCATCAGAGGCGTTGGAAATCAGCTCACGGAGAAAAATCTCCTTGTTGGAATACAGCGAATGAATCATTAGGTGAAGCAGCTGCTTCACTTCGGTCTGGAAGCCCAGAGTCTCTTTTTGAGTTTCCACACTCATAGTCATCTAACTCCAAACAGGTGGCGTATGCCGAGTTCCCGGCGAATACCATCTACATGGGGCATCGAGACAAGATTTCAAGCAGCCAAGCGAATTGCCCGACAAAACCTCAAGGTTCAAGCAATTCGATCGACTGGATGTTCCGCGGGCTGAGCATGTAGCTAGCGGTCCCCCTCCCCCCCAGATGGCGTTGAAGGATGAGGTAGCCCTTCTCATCGACACCCGTAAACAGCCCGTCTGCGGTACCTCCCTGCATGGTGACGATGCGCATGCGCAACTGCTGATACTCAGCCGGTCTCAATTGCAGACGCTGTAAGGAGAAGCCCTGCCTTCTATCGACTGGCTTCAGAGTTGAATCTGAATGAAGCTCGGCATCGGCGGTGGCTATTGGCTTGTCTATACTGACAGGCAGCTGCGGAAATCGGTCCCCCTCGACTCGCCAGCCACGCAACCCATCCTTGGTCATATTCACCAGAAGATGGCGAGCTTTATCATCGATGAAGGCATCGACCTCGACCTCCAGATGCCTGGCCGGCAGTGAATTATGGGAAAACTTGTGCAGTTGGACCGCATCGGTCTCGAAGAGGCGCGCTAGATAATCCTTGATCACATAGGCAAGGGCATCCTCGGAGTCGAAGTGGGCATCGGCTTTTCCGTTTCGATAATGCAACTCATTCGTGGACAATTCGACCCAACCACTCAGGCTCGTTCGAAATCGCTCTGGTAAAACCAGATGAAAATCACCAACCAACAGATTTGGTGCTTTGGGCTCAAGATCGAGATGCAGAGTATACCCTTGGGCGAGGTGCTGGGTTTTCGGCTGAATTAGATTGGGGACAGACCAGTTAATTTCCATAAGCGGCAATTGACCATGGTCTTCCGGCAATATGTTTATGCGCAGAGGGCCAGGAGATGTATGGGACAGGTGAATTCTGAGCTCCCGCTCCACCAGCCCCCCTCTCCGCTCACGCAGGGTCAGCACCCCCCCGATCAATTCACCCTCCTGAGGAGTGAAAGACCGCCCATTGAGCTCGCCACGCAACTGGATCCCCAGCGCGGGCACCTGCTGTACCTCTGCCCTGAGCCAGCTCAGCCGGAGGATTGCATCCAGTTGCTCGCTATCGCGATTGGCCAGCATGGCGAAACCAATAACCAAAGGAATGAAACCTAAAGCCGCCAGTGTCACAGGACTGGAAGCCTTTCGCCATTTAAGCAGCACGAAGATCAGATTCATTGGCGGTAGCAGACTGCCCAGCCCCCAGAAAAGGCTCACGGAAAAAGCCCGCATAATCAACCAAGCCAACCCACCAAGAATCAATAGCAAGCCACCCAGGATCAGCAGCGCATCCATTCGGTATTCCTATTTATAAAGCCCACTTCTGATCGTCTATTTGAGCCGACAGGATACAAAGCGCACCATAATGGTGCTTGTGCCATGCAATCCAGCGATGGAACGATAGCTTGTAATAACCATCACATCTATAGGTCGGTCTTCGGAAAGCACTGGAACATTGCAATCCAGGCAGTCCAGTTCTCGAACGGTAGCGGCTGAGCAACGGCAGCAGTCGCGTCGTCAGTTGCAGGACAACGAAACGCCTGTGCAGCGGCTGCCAAAAACAAGCTCAACACACATCTGAACACCGGACTCCAGCATATGCCTGAAATAATTATCCATGGAACTTCGCCGAGCCAGAGTGCTCGAACGGGTTAGTATGATCGCCCATCAAGGAGACCCCCATGCATAAATCCTTTGCTTACGCCATACTGCTGACATCTACCCTGGGCCTAGTAGCCTGTGACTCCTCGAAAGACGAGGTAGCGGCTCCTGTCACTCCAGCGAGCCCACCATCGAACCAACCTATCGAGGAAAGGCCGTTAGAACCCAGTCCGAGCACCACCCCGGCACCCACCCCTACCCCCACTCCGTCGACACCTGAACCCGATCCTGATCGGCAGTAAGTCCTCTGCACGCTGAAAAGCCATGGTTGCTCTGGAAACGTCGTTCGTGCCCCGCCTCCCGCGCCTGCATGCCCAGCAGGCACAGCGCATAGTTGGCCAGCACGGCAATCAGCAGCAGGATCTCGACTCGCCGTGGCAGCGGCTTCGATGCAGCCCCAAGCCGATCCCAGCCGATGGCTCTTCAGGTCACGAAAGCCGAGCCGTTTCGGCGACGCCGAGGCCAGGGCATACAGGTCCTTCACCGGCTGCCAGGGCCGCTCGTCGAGCCGGCACAGGTCGCGATTGTGCACGCGGCCGATGTCATGCCAGCCCCGGGCTTCGACGGCTTGGAACCAGGGCCGCCGGAAGCCGGCAGCGGTGACCAGGATGGGCCGGCAGTCGGCCGGCAACATCGCCGCGAGCGCTTCGAGCAGGCGCCGCTGGCAACGCGGGCAGCCCTCGCGCGGGTGGACGACTTCGCAGGCCGGCAGCGAGCGTCCGGCCAGCGGGATCGCGGCCCGCAGTAGGAACCGCTTGCCGGCGGCATCGATCGGCGACCCGTCCATCAGGATCAACGGATGCCCAGGGCCATCGCATGAAGCCAAGCATTCTCATTCGAGTCCCGGCAGCTCGGCCCGATAGTCATCCGAGGTGTTGGCGATGAGCCGACGAGCCTTGAGGCTGCCCTTGCGCTGGCTCGGGTCCAGGCGGAGCAGGTTCAGCGCCAGTCGCTTCAGCGTGGCCAGGTTATGGGCCGCATGGGCGGTACGTGCGCGCATCCGGTCATCGGCAAACACCACGTCCAGGCACCAGTGCACGCGGTTCTCGATGCCCCAGTGCTGGCGGATCGCCGATGCCAACTGCTCGGCATCCGGCGCCAGGCTGCCGATGGAGTAACGTCGCTCATGCGAAACCCTGCCCTGCAAGTGGCGCTCCGACTCGATCCCCCCGAAACAGCCGAGGTCAGGCCAGCGCTCGGGGTGAGCCAGGCAGGCCAGCTCGCCGAAAACATGACAGCGCCGGATTTCCAGCCGCCCATGGCCTTTTTCGACCGTTTCGCAGAACCCGTGCGGGGGTGCGCTCGGGCGCATGCCTGCGGAAGGTCTCGAAGAAGTCCTCGATCGACTCCAGCAGCGTAGGTTGGTTGCCTTTGACCGCCAGGACATAGTCGGCCTTCTGTTTGCGAATCGCTTGCGCAATGCCGGGCTGGGTTCCCCCGGCATCGATCGTCACCACACAGCCCTCCAGGGCCAGGGTGGCCAGCACCTCAGGAATGGCTGCTTTTCATTGGACTTGGCCGCTGTGGCTTGCTGCCCCAGGATCAGTCCGGCGTCAGCCGCAAAGGCACTGACCAGATGCAGCGCCGCCTCACCGGCCGTGGCCGTACGACGACTGGTTTTGCCATCCAGGGCCACCACCTGAGTCGGCTTGCGCTTTCCTCTGCAAATGCGAGCCACTCGCTTCATGCGATTACCCTGGGGCGGAGCGACAGCTTTCGCGATCCAGACCCGAAGCAGATCAAGCCCGGCCAGGCCAACAGCCGCCTCTTCCTGCCCAGGCTCGGCTGGCTGCGCTACCGCAACAGCGGGTACGTGTCGGGGGGAGTGAGCAACGTCACCGTCCGCCAGTCCTGCGGCAAGTGGTTCGTGTCCATCCAGACCGGGCGTGAGGTGGTGCAATCCATCCCGTACGGTGGCGCGGTCGGCATCGACATGGGCGTGGCGCGGTTCGCCACGCTCTCGGACGGCACGTTCCACGTCCCGCTCAACAGCTTCAAGCGACACGAGACCGCCTTGCGCAAAGCGCAGCAGGCGATGAGCCACAAGACGACATTCAGCCGTAACTGGAAGAAGGCGAAAGCCCGCGTCCAGCGCCTTCATTCCCGCATCGGCAACGCCCGCCGCGACTACCTGCACAAGACCTCGAGCACGATCAGCCAAAACCATGCGGTGGTGTGTATCGAGGACTGGCAGGTGCGGAATATGTCCAGCTCAGCCAAGGGCAGCGCCGAGCAACCGGGAAAGCAGGTCAGGGCCAGATCCGGCCTGAACCAATCCCGCCTCGATCAAGGGTGGTTCGAGTTCCGCCGCCAGTTGGACTACAACCTGGCGTGGCGGGCCGGGTGGCTCGTTGCGCTGCCGCCGCAGAACACGAGCCGCACCTGCCCGTGTTGCGGCCAGGTGTCGGCAGACAGCCGGCAGACGCAAGCCCGGTTCGAGTGTGTGGAATGGGGTTTCGAGGAAAACGCCGATGGGGTCGGCGCGATCCATGTTCCAAGGGCGGGACACGCCCGGTTCGCCGGTGCAGTGAGCGGTGCGGTAATGCCGCCAGCAGCACGACTGCATGGATGCAGGAGGTAGAGCGACGCAGGAGGCCAAAGCCGAGGAACCCACCGAGGTGAGTCGGCCCTGGTGGGCTGAACACGGCAGGAGTCCCCTTCCTTATCCGCCCTTCGGGCGGCGAGCGTCAGCGAGAGGGAGGAGAGGATGTCAATAAACAGAGGCAATCCGTCTGGCCCCTAATCGGCAAACCACCACTCGAATATCCCGAAAGCCAACTAACACCGGACGCCCAAAGGCTGTGTATCCGGTCTGCCCAGCGACCAGACGCTCGTCAGCCATAGAAAAACGACTCGATTTATGAGAGAGGCTAACTACACTCACTGAACGTGAACTCAACAGGCCCTGCCTGGCATGGAGAAAGCCGTCCCACTGCCAAGTGTGATGATTGCTTGCTTTTTGCTCATGGATAGGCGCATCAGTATGGATACTCTGAACAATGTTTCCGACTTCTACCTATTGGTCCGCGTCATCGAAGCCGGTGGTTTTACTGCCGCCGCCACCGAAACCGGCATCCCGCGCTCACGTCTGAGTCGACGCATTATCGAGCTTGAACAGCGGTTGGGCGTACGCCTGCTTAACCGCAGCACCCGCAGCTTTGCCATGACCGGCACCGGCGAGCAAGTGTACCGGCATGCATTGGGCATCCTGGCTGCCACCGAAGCTGCCGAGGGAGCCGCCCGGGAGGTGCAAGGCGGTCCCTCCGGGCTGATTCGCCTGGCTGTTCCCAGCCTGTTGCAGGAAGTGTTGGGCGAGCTTCTTCTCGGCTTCGCGAGCAGTCAGCCAAAGGTGCGGCTCGCCTTGGGACTACACAACAACCACACAGAACTGTCGCTGCAGCGCCACGACTTGCTGCTCTACCTGGAAGGACAGCCACCGGACAGCGCCGATATCGTTGCGCACCCCCTCGGTCAAGTCCACTTCATCACAGTCGCCAGTCCGGAATTTTGCAAACGACTTGGCTATCTCCGGCATCCCGACGAACTGGACGATCGGAACTGTCTTGGTTTCGGCCCTCCGCAAGCCATCCGACCGTGGCTGTTGAGCAATGCCGCACCGCGCCTGCTGCGCCAAACCTGTTTCAGCAGCGACAACCTGCCCCTTCTGCTCGACGCAGCGCGCAGTGGACTCGGCATTGCCCACCTGCCGTTCTATGCGTGCGCCGGAGACTTGGCCAGCGGCCGACTGGTCAGACTGTTCGAAGCCCATGAGCCGCCAGCCCTTCCCCTGCTGGCACTCACCCCACCGCACCGGGCCATGACGCCGGCCATTCGAGCGCTGATTCAATTCATCCGATCGAACCTGGAGGAACTCCAAGGCCAGGGAATCGTTCTTGCGAGCTGACGAGAGACTCAGCCTGCCTGCTCCAGACTGGCTGAGCCTCCCCAAGGGTCAGGCGGCTATCGACGAAGCCAGTCGTCCGAACCGGAAGGTAACCTCATGGGTCCAGACGATCTTGTGGTAGGTGAAGTAGACATCCTCCTGGTGGGTGAAGTGCGCCATGTTCGGATCCTGGCAGTTCGGCATGCGCGACTGCACGCCGACGATCACCGCGTCTTCCAGCTCGATGGTGAAGTAGTGCTCCTGGGTGCCGGTGGCCGATGAACGGAACCACTCCAGACGACACTTGGCCAGACGCTCGCCGGAGGTGAGGGCGTTGAAGATCAGCGACGAGGACTTGTCGAACACCTTGGTGATCATCAGCGGCTTGTGCACGCGCTGGCCGGATTACGGGGCGCGCGGAATGATTACCTGGTGGTTGAAGACCTGACCTATTACACCTTAGCCCTGCTCGGTTGGCAGGTCAGCTTCACCTACCGCCTGCTGTTCGGTGCACTCATCTCGCTGACCGACCCCATCGCAATGATGAGTAGTAGCGCTCCCAAGCCGTTGCAGACCACCATCGTCGGTGAATCGCTGTTCAACGACGCAACCGCCGTGGTGATGTTCAGCATTCTGCTGGGCGTCCTCATGATCGGCCATCCCCCCCGACGGTCGGCGAAGTGAGCCTGCTGTTCGTCAAGGAAGCCATTGGCGGGACTCTCTTCGGCCTGTTGCTGGGCTATGTCGTCTACCTGCCGCTGTCCATGGTCAACGAGTTCCAGCCCTCGGTCATGCTGGTCCTGGCGCTGGTTTTCGGCGGCGCCTCGCTGGCGGCGAAGCTGCACGTCTCGTGCACCGATCGTAATCGGTCGGCCGCCGGCCAGATCATCGGCAACCATGGCCACCACTATGTCGATGATTTCTGGATCCTGATCAACGAGATCTTCAACGCCCTGCTGTTATCCCTGATCGACCTCGAAATGCTGGTGCTGCCCTTTCACCTGGCTACATGTAGCCGCCGCCATCTTGCTTGGCGGGGCCGTGCTGGTCGCCCGGCTACTGACCGTCGGTCCCGGGATCATCCTGATCCGCCAGTGAAGTCCGCTCAGCACCAGGTAGCCCATGGAACCATCCGCATCCTGTCCTGGGGCGGCCTGTGCGGCGGAATTTCGGTAGCACTGGCTCTGGCGCTGCCCCTTGGCCCGGAGCGCGACCTGCTGCTGACCCTCACCTACAGGGTGGTGCTGGTCTCGATCCTGATGCAGGGACTGAGCATCGGCCCACTGAGCCCACGATGCAGGGCGCTCCAAGGACGGGACTCCGACAGGCTCCGCCTGCTTTACCCTCAGCTTTCCCTCTCCGCTTCGCGCTGCTGCAGCTGCCACATCTGCGCATAGCGGCCATCTCGTACCAGCAGCTCCCCATGACTGCCACGCTCGACGATCCGCCCGCCATCCATCACCAGGATCTGGTCGGCATTCATAACCGTGGATAGGCGATGGGCAATGACCAAAGTGGTGCGGCCGAGCTGGATACGCTCGAGTTCGGCCTGGATGGCCCGTTCGGACTGGGAGTCCAGCGCCGAGGTGGCCTCGTCGAAGATCAGGATGCTGGGGTTCTTCAGGAGCGCCCGGGCAATGGCCACACGCTGCTTCTCGCCGCCGGAGAGCTTCAGGCCGCGCTCCCCCACCTGGGTGTCGTAGCCGTCGGGCAGGCTCTGGATGAACCTGTGGATGTGCGCGGCACGGGCAGCAGCCTCCACCTCCTCGCGGCTGGCCTCCGGGCGACCGTAGCGGATGTTGTAGAAGATGCTGTCGTTGAACAGCACGGTGTCCTGGGGAACGATGGCGATGGCCCCGCGCAGCGAGGCTTGGGTCAGCCGGCGGATATCCTGACCATCGATGAGGATGCGCCCGCCGTCGACGTCGTAAAAACGGTAGAGGAGCCGGGCCAGAGTCGACTTGCCCGAGCCCGAATGCCCCACCACCGCCACGGTACCGCCGGCCGGGATCTCGAAATCCACGTCGTGCAGGATCTGCCGGCGCGGGTCGTAGCCGAAGCGCACCGCCTCGAAGCGCACGCGTGGCCGGGTGGCGACCAGCGGCCTGGCATCCGGTGCGTCCTGCACGTCCTGGCGCTCGTCGAGCAGGCCGAACAGGCGTTCCATGTTGGTCAGCGCCTGCTTCACTTCGCGGTACATCATGCCAAGCAGGAACAGCGGCGCGGAGAGCTGCAGCAGGTAGGCGTTGACCAGCACCAGGTCGCCGACCGTCATGATGCCGTCCGCCACCCCGGCGGCGGCCAGCCACATCATCGCGGTGACGCCGACAGCGACCAGCATGGTCTGGCCGAGATTGAGCACTGCCAGGCTGGTGGTAGCCTTGACCTTGGCGTTCTCCAGGTGGCGCAGGTTCTCGTCGTAGCGCGCCGCCTCGTGCGCCTCGTTGTTGAAGTACTTGACCGTCTCGTAGTTGAGCAGCGAGTCCACCGCCCGCTCGTTGGCGCGGGTGTCGGCCTCCACCGAGGCGCGGTAGTAGCGGGTGCGCCACTCGGTGACGGCGAAGGTCCAGCCCCCGTAGGCCAGCAGGGTAGCCAGGGTGATGGCAGCAAAGCGCCAGTCGTAGGCCCAGACCAGCACCGCGGTAACCAGCAGCACTTCCAGCAGGATGGGCACGATCGAGTAGAGCGTCCAGTCGAGCAGCTCAGCGATGGCGCTGCCGCCGCGCTCCACGTCGCGGGCCACGCCGCCGGTGCGCCGGCCCAGGTGGAACTTCAGGCTGAGCCCGTGCAGATGGCGAAATACCTTGAGGGTGACCTGTCGCGAAGTGCGCGCCATGACCCGGGCGAACACCACCTGGCGCAGTTCGGTGAACAGGCTGACGCCGATCCGCGAAGCGCCGTAGGCCAGCAGTAGACCGACCGGCAACAGCAGCAGGCTGGGTTCGACGTTGAGACTGTCGACGATCTGCTTGAGAACGATCGGCACCAGCAGGTTGAGCAGCTTGGCGACGAACACCAGGCCCAGGGCCAGCAGAATGCGCCCCAGGTAGGGGCGCAGATAGGGTAGCAGATCGGCGATCACCGCAAGATCACCGCGTGCTTCATGGGCGCGCCTCACCGGGGCGGCATCGGGGGCCGGATGGTCTTGGCTCATGGGGCTCTCTTGACGACTGGGCGGGCTGATACGGAAAGCCTGGTTTCGAACCGGGCATGCTGGCCTGGCCGACATGCCGCTGCAACCGTCTGCAAGGATCGATGCAGCCGGTCAGCAGGGAGGGAACTCCACCCCGCACCTTGGCAGTCTACCGAATGCAGGCCTCTGCACGCAGGCTGGAGTGAAAGCGGATCGAGATCGCGACAGACATGGAGGAGTCGTCATCACTTGTTTCCGCATTGCAACGGGGCCTGTTTGGGCGCGGGCAAGGCGTGAGGAGAGCGGTTTGCTCATTCCAAATGCACGACGAACAACGCAGCACCGGGCCAGAACAGGCCCGGTCTGGCGCGCCCCGCCCCTTCGGGTAACGCAAGCGGGGCAACAATTGATGGCAGGCCCTGACCGCAAACCGACGCCTCCTTCGACCGATGCCCTCGCTCCAAGAGCCGCAACCGATGCATGATCCGGCACACCCCCAAAACATCCCGCCCTCCCCCGTTTCTCTCATGGAGCGCTTCCAGCGTATCCGCGCCGCCAGCGAGTCGATCTGTGCGCCGCTGCAGATCGAGGACTACGTCATCCAGAGCATGCCCGATGTGAGCCCGCCGAAATGGCACCTGGCCCATGTCAGCTGGTTCTTCGAGGCCTTTGTGCTGCAACCCTTCCTGCGCGGTTACCGGGTGCTGAACGAGGCCTATGATCACCTTTTCAACTCCTATTACGAAACCCACGGCAAGCCCTTTCCCCGAGCCAGTCGCGGGCTTCTGTCACGCCCCGGGGTGGCCGAGGTCTACCGCTATCGCCAGCATGTCGATGCGGCCATGGGCGAGCTGCTCGCCCGGCCGCCGGAGGGGCATCATGCAGAGATCGTCCGCCGCGTCGAACTGGGCCTGCAGCACGAGCAGCAGCATCAGGAGCTGCTGCTCATGGATGTCCTCCACATCCTCGCGCAGAACCCGCTGCAGCCGGCCTACCGTACGGACCTGCGCCCGGGCCCCGGGCAGCTGCTGGACGAACCGCACTGGCGGGACTACTCCGGCGGCCTGCGCCAGATCGGCCATGCCGGCGAGGACTTCGCCTTCGATTGCGAAACGCCGCGACACCACCAGTTCCTCGAGGACTTCCGCCTGGCCAGCCGGCCGGTGAGCTGCGCCGAGTACCTCGCCTTCATCACCGACGGCGGCTATGCCCGCCCGGAACTCTGGCTGGCCGATGGCTGGAGCCTGGTCCAGCAGGCCAGCTGGCGCGCGCCACTGTACTGGCAGCGCGAAGACGGCCGCTGGCTGGAAATGACCCTGGGAGGCCTGCGCCCGCTGGATCTGCAGGCGCCTGTCTGCCACATCAGTTTCTACGAGGCCGACGCCTATGCCCGCTGGGCCGGAGCCCGCCTGCCCAGCGAAGCGGAATGGGAAGTCGCCGCCCATGACCAACCAATCACCGGAAACTTTCTCGAGAACGACCACTTGCACCCGGTCGCCATGCCGCAAGCCGCCGACATGGCTCAGCTCTACGGCGACGTCTGGGAGTGGACTGCCAGCGCCTACCGCCCCTACCCAGGCTTCCGGCCACTGCCGGGAAGCCTCGGCGAATACAACGGCAAGTTCATGTGCGGGCAGATGGTCCTGCGTGGCGGCTGCTGCGTCACCCCGCAGGCGCATATCCGCGCCACCTATCGCAATTTCTTCTACCCAGCGATGCGCTGGCAATTCGCCGGGCTGCGCCTGGCCAAGGAGGCTTGAGCGTGCCACTTTCCATCCGCTTTCACGAGCAGCGCCCACAGGATGCCGGCCGTTCCCTGCGCGAGGAAGTACTCGCCGGCTTTGCCGAACGCCCCAAGACGACTCCGCCGAAGCTCTTCTACGATCGCCGCGGGTCCGAACTGTTCGAGCAGATCTGTCGGCAGCCCGAGTACTACCCGACGCGCACCGAGGAGCTGATCCTTGCCCGCGCCGCCCATGACATCGCCGAAATCGCCGGCCAGGACGCCAGCCTGGTGGAGCTGGGCAGCGGCGCCAGCCGCAAGGTGCGCCTGCTGCTGGAGGCCATGCAGCCGGCCAGCTACCTGGGCATCGACATCTCCGAGGACTTCCTGCGTACCAGCACCCAGCGCCTGGCGGCCGACTATCCGTGGCTGGAGGTGCATGCCGCCTGCGCCGATTTCTCCCGACCAATGAGCCTGCCGGACGGCTTCGATGGCGAGCATCCGCTGGCCTTCTTCCCCGGCTCCAGCATCGGCAACTTCGATCCGCAGGAGGCCCTGGCCTTTCTCGCCAACCTCCATGAGTTGCTGCCGGAAGGGGGCGGCCTGGTGATCGGTGTCGACCTGATGAAGGAGCGGGAGGTACTGGAGGCGGCTTACAACGACCGGGCCGGAGTCACCGCAGCGTTCAACCTGAACCTCCTGGAACGCATCCGCCGCGAGCTGGACAGCAATATCGAGCCGGGCAACTTCGTCCACCATGCCTTTTTCAACAAGGCCGATTCACGGGTCGAGATGCATCTGATCAGTACCTGCGCGCAGGACGTGGTCATCGAGGGCGAGCGCTTCCGTTTCTCCACCGGCGAAAGCCTGCATACCGAGAATTCCTACAAGTATACCGCCGACGGCTTCCATGCCCTGGCCGGCCGCGCCGGCTTTCGCGCCCTGGCCATGTGGACCGATCCGCAGGCGCTGTTCAGCGTGCATTACCTGCAGCGCGCGTGATCCGGACTCACTCCGCCGCCGGTGAACGGCGCTTGAGCGGGGCCAGGCCGTCCTGGCTGACCAGCGGGGACGGCGCACTGCCCTTGCCTGCCGTGGGCTTGCGCTGGGGGGTGGCCTTGGCGGTCGGCTTCTTGTCGCCCTTCTTGTCGGTCTTTTTCTTCTTGGCTCCGGCGGCCTTGCCGGAAGCCTTGAGGTTTTTCGGCCCCTGGTAGCTGCCTTTCAGCTCCTTGATGACGCGCCGCTCGAAGCGCTGCTTGAGGTAGCGCTCGATGCTCGACATCAGGTTCCAGTCGTTGTGACAGATCAGCGAGACCGCCAGACCCTCGGCGCCGGCCCGGCCGGTGCGGCCGACCCGATGCACGTACTCGTCGCCCGAGCGCGGCATGTCGAAGTTGATCACCAGGTCCAGGCCCTCCACGTCCAGCCCGCGCGCCGCCACGTCGGTGGCCACCAGCGCCCGGGTGCCGCCCTGCTTGAGCCGTTCGATGGCCAGCTTGCGGTCCTTCTGGTCCTTCTCGCCGTGCAGGACGAACACCTTGTGGCCGGCGGCGACCAGATGCCCGTAGAGCCGGTCGGCCTGGGCGCGGGTGTTGGTGAAAACGATCGCCTTGCGGTAGCTCTCGTTCTCCAGCAGCCAGTGCACCAGCCGCTCCTTGTGCGCCGGATCGTCCGCCGTGACGATCTGCTGGCGGGTGGTCTCGCTCAGATCGCTGACCGCATTGAGCATCAGGTGCTGCGGATCGCGCAGCACCTTGGCGACCATCTCGCGCAGCCCGGAACCGCCGGTGGTGGCGGAGAACAGCAGGGTCTGCCGGCGGTTGGCGCACTCCTCGACCAGGCGCTGCACGTCCTCGGCGAAGCCCATGTCGAGCATGCGGTCGGCCTCGTCGAGCACCAGCACCTCCACTTCCTTGAGATCGAGATGACCGGCGTTCAGATGCTCGATCAACCGTCCCGGCGTGGCGATCAGGATATCCGGCACCTTGCGCAGCAGCGCCGCCTGCACCTTGAAGTCCTCGCCGCCGGTGACCAGCCCGGACTTGATGAAGGTGAACTGCGAGAAGCGCTCGACCTCCTTGAGGGTCTGCTGCGCCAGCTCGCGGGTCGGCAGCAGGATCAGCGCGCGGATGCTCACCCTGGGCCGGGCATCGCCGATCAGACTGTTGAGCAGCGGCAGCACGAAGGCCGCGGTCTTGCCGCTGCCGGTCTGGGCGATCACCCGCAGGTCGCGCCCCTGCAGGGCCGGCGGAATCGCCGCCGCCTGCACCGGCGTGGGCTCGACGAAGTTCAGTTCGGCCAGAGCCTTGAGCAGGCGTTCGTGCAGGGCGAATTGGGAAAACACGGGGGCTACCTCGATCGGGACGGATGAAACGGCTGCATAGCCTAACGTGACTCGAGGCGGAACACCCGCCCAGACTGCGAAATGTTGCGCAGCTTCGGGCGGGTGGCTTGACTGCGCAGCGGCGTCGGGGCGGCAATGATTAGCAATGCGCCATCAGCACCCAGGAGAGCACATGCGCAAGACCTCCCGCCTGCTGGCGGTCGCCGCCACCCTGACCTTCGCCACGTCTGTCCACAGTGCCCTTCCCTCGGAGAAGGAGCACCGTCAAGGTAGCCACCACCACGGCGACAGCGACCTGCCGCTCAGGGTGCAGGCACCCACCATCGACATCGGCCGGGTGCGCCTCGTGCTCGGCGAGAACCGCCGGCTGATCGGCTATGCCCAGACGCTGCCACCGGGCGTCCGCAAGAAGCCGGCACGCGGCCAGCCGCTGCCACCCGGCATCGCCAAAAGCTTCGACGGCCGCCTGGTCAGCCAGTTGCCCCATTACGATGGCTACGAATGGCGCCAGGTGGGCACCGACGTGGTACTGGTGACCCTCGCCACCGGACTGATCCATGAGGTCCTCCACGACGTGCTCCACTGAACCGCGCCACCCGCCGGCCTGGCGGAAAACTCAGGCCACCTGGGCCAGCTTCTCCTTGGCCCGGTCCAGGCCCTTCTGCAGAAAATCGCCGCCCATGTTCAGCCCTTCGGCATGAATGAAGCCAACGTCATGGATGCCGATGAAACCCAACGCCTGGCGCAAGTAGGGCTCCTGGTGATCCAGGGGGCTGCCGGCGTAGATGCCGCCACGGGCGGTCAGCACGAAGGCGCGCTTGCCGCTCAGCAGGCCCTGCGGGCCGTTTTCGGTGTATCTGAAGGTCACCCCGGCGCGCAGCACGTGGTCGAGCCAGGCCTTCAGGGTGCTGGGAATGGCGAAGTTGTACATGGGCGCGGCCAGCACCAGCACATCGGCGCCGAGCAGTTCCCCGGTCAGTTGCTCGGAACGCGCCAGTGCGGCCTTCTCGGCCTCGCTCTGCTGCTCGCCGGGCTTGGTCCAGCCGCCCAGCAGGTCGATATCCAGATGCGGCACCGGCTCGTTCGCCAGATCGCGCACGACAATCTCGTCGTCCGGGTGTGCCGCCTTCCAGTTGGCCAGGAACTCCGCAGTGAGCTGGCGGGAAACGGAACCTTCCTTGCGGGCGCTGCTTTCGATGACCAGAACACGGGACATGGGATTCTCCTTCGGTTGTGTAGGTCGCTGGAGACAGGGTAGAAAAGAGCTGGTCGATGAAAAAGCGCAAAAATCCGCTCCAAATCATCGTTAAAATCGATATATAGCCTGGGCACGAAAGCTGTCCGTGCAGGAGCCTGCTTGCCGGCGATGCCTTTGACAGCTCCTGGATCGCCAGCAAGCCGGCTCCGACGGGATGATGAAAGCGCTTCCAGCCACGATGGCCCCACCGGCAACCAGCAGAGGAAATCCCGCATGAAAGCCCCCCGCGTCACCCTGGACCAATGGCGCACCCTGCAGGCAGTGGTCGATCACGACGGGTTCGCCCAGGCCGCCGAAGCGCTGCACCGCTCGCAGTCCTCGGTCAGCTATACGGTCGCGCGCATGCAGGAGCAGTTGGGCGTGCCGCTGCTGCGCATGGAGGGGCGCAAGGCGGTGCTGACCGAGGCCGGCACCGTGCTGCTGCGCCGCTCACGGCAGTTGATCAAGCAGGCCAGACAGCTGGAAGACCTCGCCCACCATATGGAGCAGGGCTGGGAGGCCGAAGTGCGCCTGGTGGTGGATGCCGCCTACCCCACCCTTCGCCTGGTCCGCGCGCTGACCGCCTTCATGCCGCAGAGTCGCGGCTGCCGCGTGCGTCTGCGCGAGGAGGTGCTCTCCGGCGTCGAGGAGGTGCTGCTGGACGGCGCCGCCGACCTGGCCATTTCGGGGGTGAGTATTCCCGGCTACCTGGGCAGCGCCCTCAGCGAGGTGGAATTCGTCGCCGTCGCCCATCCCGACCATCCGCTGCATCGCCTGCAGCGCCAGCTGAGCGCGGTCGACCTGGAAAGTCAGATGCAGGTAGTGATCCGCGACACCGGCCGCCAGCAGCCGCGCGACATCGGCTGGCTCGGTGCCGAACAGCGCTGGACGGTGGGTAGCCTGGCCACCGCGGCGACCTTCGTCGGCAACGGCTTGGGCTTCGCCTGGCTGCCTTGCCACCTGATCGGCCGCGAACTCGCCGAAGGCCTGCTCAAGCCCCTGCCACTGGAGGAGGGCGCTACCCACCGACCGCGCTTTCAGCTCTATGCCGACAAGGACAAGCCCCTCGGCCCGGCCACGCAGATTCTTGTGGAGTTGATCAAGACTTTCGATAGTGCGCCGCTGGATGCGCCCTTCGCCGCTCCCCTACCCGACGCCTGAGGCTATCATCCGGCCAGCCGGGAACGCTCCGTCGGCGCACCGGTCTAGGCTATGGCTTCAAGCCACCGTTCCATATATTTGGCTCTGCACCTTTGCAGAACAACGAGGAAAGCTCGACATGCTGAAGAAATTCGCCCTTGCCGCCGGCACCCTGCTGTTCGCCGCCAACCTGCTGGCCGCAGACAAGCCCCACGTCCTGCTGGAAACCAGCCTCGGCGAAATCGAAATCGAACTGGAAGCCGAGAAGGCGCCGATCAGCGTGAAGAACTTCCTCGCCTATGTGGACTCAGGGTTCTACAACGGCACCGTTTTCCACCGGGTGATTCCGGGCTTCATGGTCCAGGCTGGCGGCTTCACCGCTGATATGAAGCAGAAAACCACCCAGGCGCCGATCAAGAATGAGGCCGACAACGGCCTGCATAACGTGCGCGGCACTCTGGCCATGGCGCGCACCCAGGCGGTGAATTCGGCGAACAGCCAGTTCTTCATCAACCACAAGGACAACGCCTTCCTCAACCACGGCACGCGCGACTTCGGCTATGCGGTGTTCGGCAAGGTGGTGCGCGGCATGGACGTGGTCGATCAGATCGCCCAGGTGCCGACCGGCTCGCGGGGCATGATGCAGAACGTGCCGCGCGAACCGGTGCTGATCAAGTCGGCGAAGAAGCTCTGATCCTCCGCAAGCACACGCCCCTCGGGTGGGCTGGCCGTGCTGCGGCCGGACTCACCCAAGGGGATGGCAGGCCCTATCCCTGCCGGTAGGGCAACTGCCCCCGCGCCTCATCCGCATAGGCCAGCACCCCGACCTGCTCCTCCCGCAGGAAATCCGCCACCGCCTTGCGCAATCCCGGATGCAGCAGGTAATGCCAGGAGCGGGTGATCACCGGCTCGAAGCCGCGGATCAGCTTGTGCTCGCCCTGGGCGCCGGCGTCGAAGCGCTTGAGCCCATGGGCCAGGGCATGCTCGATGCCCTGGTAGAAACAGGCTTCGAAGTGCAGCCGGTCGAACTCGGCGAGACAGCCCCAGTAGCGACCATACAGGCTGTCACCACCCACCAGGCTGAAGGCCATCGCCACCGGACGGCCGCCCCGGCGGGCCAGCACCACACGGATCGCCTCGGGCATGCGCTCGGCCAGCAGGCTGAAGAAACTCCGCGTCAGATAGGGCGCCTGGCCGCGCACCCGGTAGGTATTGGCATAGCAGGCATGGACGAAATCCCACTCGACCTCGTCGAGCTGATGTCCCTCGCGCCAGTCGAACTCGATGCCCTGCCCCGCCACCTGTTCGCGCTCCTTGCGCAGTTGCTTGCGCTTGCGCGAGGCCAGCGCATCGAGGAAGTCCTGGAAGTCCCGATAGTCCCGGTTGAACCAGTGGAACTGGCAGCCCAACCGCTGCAACCAGCCTTCCCGGCCGGTCAGCAGGGCATCGGCCGCCGGATCGGTGAAATTCACGTGCAGGCCGGACAGCCCTTGCTCGCGCAACCCGCTGGTCAGGGCATCGAGCAGTGCACCGGCCTCCTCCGCGCGGCCGAGGAGGCGCGCGCCGCCAACCGGGGTGAAGGGAACTGCGCAGAGCAGCTTGGGGTAATAGCGGATTCCGGCCCGCTGGCAGGCATCGGCCCAGGCCCAGTCGAACACATACTCGCCGTAGGAGTGCGTCTTCACATAGGCCGGCAGCGCCGCCAGCGGCCGCCCCGCCCCATCGCAGAACAGGCGGTGCTCCGGCTGCCAGCCGCTACGTCCGCCGACACTGCCGCTGTCCTCCAGGGTGGCGAGAAAGGCATGCCGCAGAAAGGGCTGCGGCTCCGGCAGCAGGGCGTCCCAGTCGCGGGCCGGAAGATCGGACAGGCGGGCAAGATTAATGATCGGCATACCCGCAGTCTGCCCCTTCGGCCGGACGAAAAAAAGCCCCGCCGAGGCGGGGCAAATACACCGGATGAAACACGTGAATAGCTTGTGGGACGGAACGAACCCGCCCCGACAGAGGGCTTAGAGCAGGGGAAGCGTATAGGTGACGTACAGGCGGTTGTCGTCACGCTCGCGAATGCCGCGTATAGCTGCGTTACGCCAGGTGAGCCCGAGCCCCTTGAGGGTACCTTCCTGCAGGACGTAGTCCACGCGAAAATCGCGTTCCCACTCTTCCTTTTCGCTGTTGTCGGTATCGACGTCGTCGCCGCTGTAGTACGCCAGGCTGGCCTTCAGGCCCGGAATGCCGACCTTGGCGAAGTCGTAGGCATAGCCGGCTACCCAGGTTTGCTCGCCGGCCCGGGCGAACTTCTCGGTCATGGCATCGGTGATCAGCGGAACGGAATGACCGCCCTGGTTGAGGACAGGGAAGTCGCTGTTGCCGCTGATCTTCTGGTAACCGGCCTTCAGTTCGTGGCCACCCAGGGTATAGGTGAACAGGGCGCTCCACACACTGTTGTCGACCTCGCCCCTGCTGGAATCGCCGGCACTCCAGTAGCCGCTGCTTCTGTAGCCTTCGGCACGCCCGGAAGCACTCTCGTTCTTGCCGTCGGAGTCGCTGTTCCAGTAGCGCAGATCGGTCTTCAGCGAGCCGGCCGGCAACGCCCAGTTGTGCACCAGACCGACGAAGTGCTGCTTGTAGAAGTCGCGCAGGTTGCCGTAGTAGTACTGCAGCATCAGGTCCTTGGTGACCTTGTAGTCGGCGCCGCCGTAGTAGAACTCGTTGCTGAACTGGCCGGTCTTGATGTTGTTGGCACCAGCGATGGACAGGCCGTGGCTATCGCTGGAGTTACGCTCGGTGGAATGCTCGAGCTTGCCGGCGATCAGGGTCAGATCCTTGATCTCCTTGGAGGTGATCTGCCCGCCATGGTAGAGCTGCGGCAGCAGACGACCATCGTTGGAAACCACCACCGGCAGCTTGGGACGCAGAACGCCCAGCTCGGCCACGGTTTCGGAGATGCGCATCTTGCCGGTCGCATTGACCCGGCCGAACTCGGTCTTGGCCTTGCCGTTGCTTTCCAACGGGAACATTGTGCCCGGAGAACGATCGATGTCCGCCTTGCCGGCGCGACCGCCGCTGTCCAGACGGATGCCTTCCTGGGCGATCAGGTCCAGACCGAAGCCGACGGTACCCTCGGTGAAGCCGGACTTGAACTCGAAGAGGAAGCCCTGGCCCCACTCTTCCGAGCGGGGGCGATCCTGGTCGCGGTCGTCCTGGTTGATGTAGAAGTTCTTGAAGGTCAGCTTGGCCGTGCTGTCCTCGATGAAAGCGGCCGCCGCTTCCTGCACCGTCACCGGCAACCCCAGAGTACCAGCCACCACGGCCAGGGTCAGCGTGGACTTCCTGTTCATTACTCGCTTCTCCTGCCGGCTCATCAGACGATCTCTCCGATATTGGTCTTGACAGCGCTGATGGACACGACGGTACCTGCAAAAGCCTGGACCGGGACGCTCAGCGCCCGGGCGCTGGCGACAACACCGGCGAAGTGCTTGCGGATCATCAAGGATTTCCCCTTTTCATCGAACTTTGAAAAACACACGAGTGTTTGGCGTATCGCTGGAATGGGGCGAAATCTTGGCAAGGCTTTGTTGCAAACTGATTTCATGGAAAAAAATATTCAACAGCATTGGAACTTTTTCCGGAAAGTCTTGTGAAAAGGCTGCCTGTCAGGATCTGGGAGTAGCCCACAACGCGCCGTCATGAACAGGATGTGAACCTTCATCGAGCTTAAGCTTGGCAGGTTAATTCGAGCTGAACGGCCCCCCGGCCTGCCAACTACTCTCGCTCATGACCGGCGCCGCACGTGAGCAGCCCCCGGAAAAAGAAGAAAAACCATGGGTTTCTACCCTGCAGATCGAAGCCACTGACGGCAGTAGCCGCTTCCTCCATGCCTATGTCGCCTTGCCGCAAGGCGGCCGCGGCCCGGCCGTAGTCATCGGGCAGGAAATTTTCGGCATCAATGCCAACATACGCACCGTGGTTGACCGCTATGCGAGGAAAGGCTACGTCGCCATCGCGTCCGACTTGCTCTGGCGCATCGATGCCGGCGTCGAGCTGGGCTACGAGGGCACCGACCGGGAGAAGGCCTTCGCCCTCTTCGGCCAGTTCGATATCGACAAGGGTAACGAGGACATCATTGTCACCCTCGATGCGGCACGCCGGATGCCCGAGGTGGACGTTGCGGCCGACACCGGCTTCGTCGGCTTCGTCGGCTTCTGCCTGGGCGGCAGGCCGAACATGGAACTGTAGGCTACCCTCGGCTGCGAGCACGCCTTCGCCCACAGCGGCGGCCTGCACTACGACCAGGCCGCGGCCGACCTCGCCCACCAGCGCAGCATCGCCGCCCTGTGCCGGAAAATCGGTCCGAACTGAACGGTGTCAGGGAATCCGGGAAAATCGGGCAGGAAGGAAAAGGCGAATCGGGCAGGTCCCTTGCGCGGCCATGCCCGATCGCACCGGTCCTGCAAATCCACCCCGCGAAAGCGGGGAACGCTTGCTAACTACTTGCGCAGTTGCAGGTTGTCCGGGTTCATCCCCGCGGACACGAGGACTATTACAGAATATACTAAGCCTATCGAAAGTATTGTCATATTGAGAGACAATACCTCCATGAAATGCAAACGAAACTCCGATGGTCGGGCAATCGACCACCACGCCCTCCAGGTCA
>NZ_BAAGYK010000067.1:0-7964 GCF_054779355.1 Azotobacter armeniacus | reverse complement strand
TGGCGCCGCATGCTCGAGCGCTACAAGACGCAGCTCGATCCATTGATTTGTCTGAGGGAATCGCTGGGGAGGTCTGCTATGCAACAGCTAACTCAGACATAGCCAAAGAAAAAGCCCAGCGGGGCGCTCGCCGGGTTTTTTCCTTCCTGCAGCTCAGCGCAGCATTTCCTCGATCATCTTCTTTTCCTCCTTCAGGGTCTGCTGCCGGGCATCCATGCGCGCAGCCAGCTGGAAGTTGCCGCTTGCGCGGCGTTTGGCGAAGTCCAGCTGTTCGATGGCTTGATCATAATTGCCGACTAGAGCGAAGTACTCGGCGCGGGCCTGATGCACGCCGATGATGTTGCCGGACAGGCCACGGACTTCCGCGGCCAGATACCAGACGTCCGGGTCCCGGGGGCGGCTGGTGAGCAATTTATTGAGCACCTTCTCCGCCGCCGCCGGCTGATTCTGCTTGAGCAGCAGGTCGGCCTGGGTCTGCCGCAGCGGGTAGTTGCCCGGGTACAGGGCCAGCAGGCGCTTGACCCGAGCCTCGGCTTCCTGAAGACGGTTGGCAGTGATATCCAGGGCGACTGCGGCCAGGTTGTAGTCGATGTCGTTGGGCGCCTTGTCCAGCAGCGGCTGCAGAACTCCTCGTGCCTCGTTGAGCTGGCCGCTCTTGGTCAAGGCCAGTGTCAGGCCATAGCGGGCAGCACTGGATTTTGGGTTTTCATCGAGCACGGCGCGAAAGCGCTTCACCGCCATGCCGGAGGTCTGCTCGTAAATGAACTGCACGCGGGCGCGCATCAGTTGGTAGCGGTGGTTGTCCTGGCGGCCGCCAGGGCGGTATTGCTCCGCGCGGTTGCGGGTGTCGGCGATGCGCGACTCGGTGACCGGGTGAGTCAGGAGGAATTCCGGTGGCTTGGCGTCGTAACGGTACTGGCGCATCAGGCGTTCGAACATGCTCGGCATGGCGCGCGGGTCGTAGCCGGCCTTTTCCAGGTTGAGCAGGCCGATGCGATCGGCCTCTTGCTCGTTCTGTCGGGAGAATCGCCGCATTTCCTGCATCGCCGCCGCCTGACTGGAGGCGATTGCCGCCATGCCGGCGTCGCCTGCGCCTGCCGCGGCGGCGATGATGCCGGCGAGCATGGTGGCCATCATGGGGAGCTGGAGACGCTGCTGGGCTTCGAGCCCGCGGGCAAAATGGCGCTGCGAGAGGTGCGCCAGTTCGTGGGCCAGCACTGCGGCGTATTCGGCCTCGGTCTGCGCGTAGAGGAACAGGCCACCATTCACGCCGATGATGCCGCCGGGCGCGGCGAAAGCATTCAGCTGCGGGCTGTCGAGCAGGACGAACTCCAGGCGCCGGTCCTGCACCTGGCTGGTTTCGCTCAGGCGGTAGACGCTGGTTTCCACATAGTCCTTCAGCTGCGCGTCGGACAAGTGGGGGACCTGCCCGCGCAGCAGGCCCAACCAGGCCCGACCGAGCCGATGTTCCTGTTCGGGGGATACGATGGCTGAGCTGGCGTCGCCCAGCGACGGCAGATCGCTGGCCGTGCCGGGGGCCGCGAGCAGGCAGGCGGCAAGGGCGAGGAAGCTGGGGCGCAGAAGATTCATGCGGCAGGTTCTGACGTTCAAAGGCATTACTGTATCCATTCAAGTTTAGGCGCGCGGACGTCATCGGGTGCGCCCGACAGGCGACTGGTCAGGTCTCGGTCGGCTTGGTTATCCTTGGGGCCTTTTCTGGAGAGCCCTATGACTGATGCCGAATGGCAGGCCGACACCTGCGATGCCGAGCTGGATGCTAGCGGTCTGAGTTGCCCGCTTCCCTTGCTCAAGGCCAAGCTGGAGCTGAACCGCCTACATTCCGGGGCGGTACTCAAGGTGACCGCGACGGATCCCGGTTCGCAGCGGGATTTCCGCGCTTTCGCCAGGCTGGCCGGTCATTGCCTGCTCCGCGAGGAGGTCGAAGGTAATCTCTTCCGCTACTGGTTGCGCAAGGCATGATGCCTGGCCGCTAGCCCGGGTGCGCTCAGTCGGCCTGGTTCAAGGCTTGGGCGGCGGCCAGCACGGCAGCGACATGGCCCGGCACCTTCACTCCGCGCCACTCGTGGCGCAGCACGCCGTCCCTGTCGATCAGGAAGGTGCTGCGGTCGATGCCCAGATATTCCTTGCCATAAAGCTTCTTCAGCTTGATCACCCCGAACAGTTGGCAAAGTTGTTCATCTTTGTCAGAGATCAGCTCGAAAGGGAAGGCCTGCTTGCTCTTGAAGTTCTCGTGGGATTTCAGCCCGTCGCGGGAGATGCCGAAGATCTGCGTATTGGCCGCCTGGAAATCGTCATGGTGGTCGCGGAAGCCCTGACCTTCGGTGGTGCAGCCCGGCGTGCTGTCCTTCGGGTAGAAATACAGCACCACCTGTTGGCCCTTGAGTGCGACAAGCGAAACCTGCTGGCCGCCGGTGGCCTGGGCCTGGAAGTCGGGGACGGACTGCTCGAGGGCGACGGGCATGGGGACTCCTTAGGGATTCTGGGGGCGCCAGGGCTCGATCAGTGCGTCGAGGTTCAGGGCGTCGGCGAAATCGAGGAACTGATCGCGCAGCCAACTGATCTGTGTGCCGGCCGGTAGGGTGACGGTCAGGGTTGCATTGAGCATGGTGCCGCCGGTCTGTGGTGCCAGGTAGGTGTCGCAGGTAAGGTTTTCCAATTCGACGCGGTGGTCGATGAAGAACTGGCACAGTTCGGCGAGAATGTCCGGGCGATAGGCTGCGCTGACATAGGCGACGTAAGGCAGCGCCTGGGGGCGATTTTCCAGGGGCAGGCTGCGGGTCAGGTTGTAGGTAAAGTCATGACGCTTGGCCAGGGTCGGCAGGCTGGTTTCCATGCGCGCCAGTCCGTCCCAACTGCCGGCCACCTGCACGATCAGGGCGCAAACTTCGCCATGGCGGGTCAGGCGGGTACTGACGACCGAGCAACGGCTTTCCTGGCTGGCACGGCACAGCACGTTGGTCAGCTCCATGGGGGTGCTGCCGAGAACGCTGATGACGAGGAACTGTTCGCGAACGGGAGGGGTGGACATGCAGCTTTCCTAAACGATGGGCAGTCGTCGCAAGAGGCGCCGAGCAAAGCCGGAAGGGTAACGAAAAGCGGCGCCGAGGGGAATGCTTGGGCTTTGTGGTCAGCTTGTACAAGGCAGATGGCGACAGTACCATTACGGCTCATTTTTTCCGGCAGGAGTGGTTGCATGATTGCGGGCAGCATGGTGGCTCTGGTCACCCCCATGGATGCGCAGGGCGATCTGGATTGGGACGGCCTGGGCAAGCTCGTGGACTTTCACCTGCAGGAAGGTACCAACGCCATCGTCGCAGTCGGTACCACGGGCGAGTCCGCGACCCTGGATGTCGCCGAGCATGTCGAGGTCATCCGTCGCGTGGTCGACCAGGTCAACGGCAGGATCCCTGTGATTGCCGGTACCGGTGCCAATTGCACCCGCGAGGCCATCGAGCTGACGGCGAACGCCAAGAGCGTCGGCGCCGATGCCTGCCTGCTGGTAACCCCCTACTATAACAAGCCGACCCAGGAAGGCCTGTATCAGCACTTCCGCACCATCGCCGAAGCCGTGGCAATTCCGCAAATCCTCTACAATGTGCCTGGACGTACTGTCTGCGACATGCTGCCGGAAACCGTCGAGCGCCTTTCCAAGGTGCCGAACATCATCGGCATTAAGGAGGCGACCGGCAACCTGGAGCGTGGCCGCGAGGTGCTGGAGCGTGTGGCCAAGGACTTCTTCGTCTATTCCGGCGACGATCCCACCGCCGTCGAACTCATCCTGATGGGCGGCAAAGGCAATATCTCGGTGACCGCCAACGTCGTTCCGCGCGCTATGAGCGATCTCTGTGCTGCGGCCATGCGTGGCGAGGCGGCCATCGCCCGGACGATGAACGAGCGCCTGATGTCACTGCACAAGGCGTTGTTCTTGGAGTCCAACCCGATTCCGGTGAAGTGGGCGCTGCACGAGATGAGGTTGATTCCCGAGGGCATTCGTTTGCCCCTGACTTGGCTGAGTTCCAGTTGCCATGAACCGCTGCGCCAGGCTCTTCGCCAGATCGGTGCCTTGGTTTGATCATCAGGAAGCATTGCGTATGAAGCGACTGGCCGGGCTCTCTGTCCTTGTCGTGGTTCTTTCCACCGTCAGCGGTTGCGGCTGGCTGTGGGGGGAGGAGGGATATTTCCGCGACCGTGGCAGCGACTATCTTGAGGCGCGGCAGACCGCCCCGATGCAATTGCCGCCGAGCGTTGAGATCCGTCGCCTCGACTCGTTGCTGCCGGTGCCGCTGAATGTGGCCGACTCGCAACGTGGCAACGAGTTCGAGGTGCCGCGTCCCCAGCCGTTGCGGAGCACGCAGGCGGTCAGCGAGTTCAGTCTGCAGCAGAGCGGTGCTTCGCGCTGGGTTGTGGCCCAGCGGGCACCGGCGGAAGTCTGGCCGATGCTCCGGCAGTTCTTCGAAGATAACGGCTTCGGCATCGCCGAAGAGCGCCTCCACATCGGTGAGTTCATCACGGCCTGGCAATCTCTCGATGCACTTTCCGCACCTATGGCGCGCCGCCTGGGCAGTCGTGCCTCTGAGCAGGCGGCCGGCGGCGAGATCCGAGTGCGCGTGCGTGTCGAGCCGGGTGTCCAGCGCAATTCCAGCGAGATTTTCGTGAGTAGTGCGCTGCGTCCGGCCGGCAGCACTGCCGAGGACGGTCTGACCGGTCGCGGCGATGCCGGTCTGGATGCCGCGCTGCTGGATGAGATGACCGCTAGCTTGGCGCGCAGTGCCGAGCGGGGTGGTTCGGTTTCATTGTTGGTGGCCCGCGATTTCGATGCGCCGAGCCGTGTCAGTCTCTCCGCGGACGGCAACGGCAATCCTTTCCTGAATTTGGATGCCGATTTCGATCGGGCCTGGTCGAGCATCGGCCGTGCCTTGGAAATGGGCAATGTACGGGTAGACGATATCAACCGCAGTCTTGGCGTGTACTACATTAATCTCGCCGAAAAGGCCGAAAAGGACGCGAAGCCGGGCTTCCTCGGGCGTCTGCTCGGCAGAGGTGAGGATCCGGAAGACGTGGAGGCTCGTGCCGAGCGCTATCAGGTACGCTTGACCCGCGTCGCGGAGGGTGTCCAGGTCACGGTGGAGAAGGATATGAATACCTTCGCCCCCGAAGAAGTGGCGCGCCGGGTGCTGAGCATGCTCCAAGAACACCTCGGTTGAATGGCTGCCCGGTGGGGGCTGTTCTCTATGGCCCCTTCGGCAATAGTACGAATCGATGGGCGAAACCTTCCCGGTTTCGCCTGTTTCGTTTGATAAAGGCGGAAAGACGCGATGAGCATACCTCCCACCCTGAGCCTGAAGAAGATCTACTCGGGCAAAGTCCGCGATCTCTATGAGATCGATGCCAAGCGCATGCTGATGGTGGCCAGCGATCGGCTGTCGGCCTTCGATGTGATTCTTGCCGAACCGATTCCGGACAAGGGCAAGATTCTCACCGCCATCTCCAATTTCTGGTTCGACAAGCTGGCTGGTATCGTGCCGAACCACTTCACCGGCGATCGGGTGGAGGATGTGGTTGCGGCCGCCGAGTTGCCGCTGGTCGCAGGGCGGGCCGTGGTCGCCAAGCGCCTCAAGCCGGTGGCGGTGGAGGCCATCGTGCGGGGCTACATCGTCGGCTCCGGCTGGAAGGAGTACCAGAAGAGCGGCACCGTCTGCGGTATCTCCCTGCCGGCCGGCCTGAAGGAGGCCGCCAAGCTTCCGCAGCCGATCTTCACCCCGTCCACCAAGGCTGCGGTAGGTGACCACGACGAGAACATTCCCTTCGTGCAATGCGAGGCGATCATCGGGGTGGAGCTGGCAGCCAAGGTGCGTGATACCTCCATCGCCCTGTACAGCGCTGCTGTCGAATACGCGGCAAGCCGCGGCATTATCATCGCCGACACCAAATTCGAGTTCGGTCTTGACGAAGATGGCAGCCTGACCCTGATGGACGAGGTGTTGACCCCGGATTCCAGCCGTTTCTGGCCGGCCGACAGCTATGTGGAAGGGCAGAACCCGCCGAGCTTTGACAAGCAGTTCGTGCGTGACTGGCTGGAGTCCACCGGCTGGAACAAGCAGCCGCCAGCACCGGCGTTGCCGCTCGAGGTGGCGCAGAAGACTGCCGACAAGTACCGCGAAGCCCTGGCTCGCCTGACCCGCTGAGGGAGGGCCTGCCGCCTCGCTGCGGCTTGCTTGGGGATGAGGCAATCCCCTGAAAGCACACAAAAAATTCCGTGCGGGGGGTTCGCCAAAGACATTCAAGCTGGTATCATGCGCGCCGCCCAGGGGAGATGCCGGAGTGGTCGAACGGGACGGATTCGAAATCCGTTGTATCCGCAAGGGTACCTAGGGTTCGAATCCCTATCTCCCCGCCATATTTAAAAGCCTTGCCGTTTTCGAGCCGCAAGGCTTTTTTATGGCATATAGGCTTTGGCCGTCCTCCCGCTCGTAATTCGACCGAACTAAGGCGAGCATCCATTGACTCTCTGCCAATTGACTTCGAGCTGGGCTGGACTCAGGCAATCCGCCCTGCGCCGCCAATGACAGGCCGTCCGGTGGTCCTTGGAAGATCAAGGTGTCTTCTGCTTTACTCGCTGACCTGTCGGACATCAAGCACCGCCCAGACTTCGAGTCCTTTCTTGCGCACTACCTTTTCCGCTTCGAGTTTTGCTTCCAGAGTACTGAGCGAGCGGGACTTATATTCGAACCGGAATGCTGGGCCACCAGTCAGCTTGCGCACGCTCAGTTCCACCAGAATGTAGCTGGAGGGGTGCTTGCGTTTCTCCGGCGTAGGTTTCGCTGGTGCAAGTCCCAATGCTTCGCGCATTTCGGCTTCAGTAATTTCCTGTGAGTTCAATCGGCTTACCTGTCAATTCTGAATATTGAGCATGGAAAAGTTGCCATCCATTATGAATTTAAGTGCCCATCTTCTGGATGGGTAGGCACAAGTTCATATTCATGGGGCAACGGAGCTTCGACAACGCGTGTTTTCGTTATTCTAGACTGTTGTCGACATTGGGGGCCTGCTTCGTTACATGTTGGCCTGGTTGGATTTCATCATAAGGAAAGTGAAATCTGTTTTGTACCAGGGGACAGTTATCGAAGAGTCCTTCGTATTGTATACGAAACACGGCCCTGGTGTAGTTGTTGCCATTCGCCGTCTTTCCAGTGGGTGACTTCGCCATTGCGATGGTTGAGGGGCTTGGCTGGCAAGGGGCTGAACGAGAAAGGCCCGAACAGCGTCGGGCTTGGTATGCGCAGGTACGGCGGCCTGCCTCATTCGATGTCTTCGTAGGGCAAACCCACGTAATTTTCTGTGATGGTAGTGCGTTCCGCCAGGGAGCCGAGGTAGTAATCGCGCTCAGGTTTCCTGAAGGTGTGTATCGAAGCCTCCCTGGCCGGGGAACTCGTGAAGCAGGGTGGTCATCCACCAGGAAAAGCATTCGGCCTTCCAGATGCGCCGCAGGCAGATTGGCGAGTATTTCTCCAGCAGGTCGGTGCGGGCCTTCATTAGACCTTGACCAAGATGCGGTACAGGGCTCTGACGTCGCCGGCGGCCAGATTCAGGCCCTTGGCACCGGTCGTACTGCATGGGTTCGACCACGAAGCTGCGCAACGGGGCGATGCTCTTCTCCAGCGTTGGGCCGGCAGGTGGGCCTTGCGTTCGGTCCAGAAGCGCTCGTCCGATCAATCCTCGACCTTCTCGCTCAGTGGTACCTGCAGGTAGTAGCGGCTGCGGCTTTCAGAGCGCTGGTGTGCAGAGCACGAAGCTGGGGGGGTGATGGGCGTAGACCAATTCCTCATGGACCGGCGGGGTGCCCTAGCACTACAGTTGCATATTTAGCCTTCATCTGCCTTGCTTGATGTATTCCCTTGCCTGGGAGAGACCGGATGACAAGTGCATCGTTCGAGACAACCCTG
>NZ_BAAGYK010000066.1:0-3475 GCF_054779355.1 Azotobacter armeniacus | reverse complement strand
GCGTCGAAGACTACGAGGCGCTGCTGCCGTGGAACTGCACTCCGACGGCGCCACTGTAAAAGACCGGCTCGGCCGTTAACAGACGGGGTTCATGGATCACTTACCTTCGATCAGGCCACCAGGCCGCACCTGCACTGGAACGTCAGCCTCAACGACGCCCGGGTCGATCCGGCGATCTTCATCGGCGCGTTCAGCAAGTGAGCGCCGGCCCGGCGCGCCCTGCTCAGGACGTGCGCATGCGTCCATCCTCAGCCGGATAGGCCAGCATCCTGGGCCTCTTGATCATGTAGACCAGGGCCACGATGACCGAAAACAGGAAGAACCTGTCCCAGTACGCCGGGAAAAGAGCCAGATGGCAAACGACGAAGACCGCTGAGACGATCAGGATACAGTCGACCTCATCCAGCCTGCCCCTTGCCCAGAAGCCATTCAGCAACGAAACCAGGGCGAGGAAGTAAGCCAGAAAATGTGGATGGAGAACCGCCTGCGCCAGGCCCTTGGCATATATCCCGGCATACTCGCCGACATCCGTGGAGATTTTCATGCTCGCCGGATAGGGATCGAAGCCCAGGAAGGTGAAATTGAAGATCGTCAGATACCCATAATTGCCATTCACCTTGTTCACAGCGACATATAAAACTACCGCCACCCCAGCAGATAACACCACCCACTTCCTGGGCAGAAACCAATAAGCGGCAACGGCAAACAGCAGGGAAAGCAAGATAAAATCCGTCCGCACCAGCGGTAACAACGCTGCAAGCACCAGGGAAAACGTGTTCTTTTTCAGGAAGAAGAACACCAGACCCAGCGAAAAAAGGCAGGCAAGCGAGTCCGGCGTCGCATATCTGCCGACATCGGGCAGCCCGGAAAACACCAGTATTACCGGAAGAAATATCTGCGGAATCCGTTGCTGCGCCAGGATGCCGGAAACGGCAAGAACGCATAGCGATGCGAACAAGGTGCTTGCCAGGCAGCTGGCATAAGAATATGACCCGCCCAGAAAATAAAGAAACTTTATTGCCGCCAGATAGAGGAGTCTTATCGAATAGAAGGGAATCTGCTCCTCCAGGGCCTGCGGATCCTGGTATACCATTGCCCTATACTTGCCATATTCCCCTCCGCCCGTCAGCACCGAAAACTCCTTGCCGCCGACTTCGTTGAGAACATCCTCGTATACAGCCGCTTTCAACTCCTTGCCATCCAGGCCATCCGCCTTGTAGGCCGAGGCCACATAACCGATCAGATCCCAATCGTAGCGTGGAAACTCGACTCCCGAAATCAATACGGCCAGGAAGCTGAAGATCACGACTGTGGAGTTGAATAAACGAGTGGACCTTTTCTGAACAAAAATACCAATGAGCCTTTCCATAACCCAATAGCCTTTTTCCTGTAGAAAGATATCTCCCAGACCTCCCTTACACCCTCAGAAGATTGTCAACCGAATCAGCATAGTCGCAGCGACGGCATCGGCACTTGGTATTTACCCTTCATGTCAGTAGGCCGGTATTTGTGCTCCCGTGCTCACGACAGGAGCGGCAGCAGCACCATGGCGCCATCACTGCAAAAGGCCAGCCCCCCACCGTCGACAGGTAGGGATTTATGGATCGCTCGCTCTGCAATGAGCGAACGGGTATTCGTCGACCATGGCCAGGAACTGGTGAGCATGTTCTGCCACCTGTCCAGGGTTGAAGTGAAGGTCGGCGACGAACTGCCCCGCAGCATCGTGCTCGGCCGGATCGGCATCACCGGACGGCCCAGCGGACCGCACCTGTACTGGAACGTCAGCCTCAATGACAACCGGGGCGACCTGGCGATCCTCATCGGGAAGTTCAAAAAATGAGGGTAGGCACAGTGAGCGGCAGAACACCCGGCCTCGTTGCGCGAACCATGGGGCGGAACAGCACTACCTTCCGAGACGACAATATCTGCCCGAGTGCTGGCCACAATCGCCTTCAGCTCCGCCTGTTCCGCCAAGGGCACCCCGAACTTGTCCAGGGTCTGCTGGAAATCGTCCAGGAAAGCCTCCCACTCGGCGGCGGTAATCCGCAGATGCTGGTGCGAATCGCGCATGGAACGCCCGGTATACTGCTGCGGCCCACCCGTCGCCCAGCACACCATTTCCTGTCACGAGGTACTTGAATCCCGGCGGCGAGATTCGATGATGGGCTTCGCCCATGCGCGGATTTGCATTCAAGGATGGGTCGATCATGATTCGGTCGATGAAGTCATCCGCGACAGTGGCGATGCCATATACATCCCCAAGCCGCTCGTAAAGGCTTGATCGATCCTGGTTAGTTATGGATTGACAAATTCCACTCGGCTACGACGCTTTTTTGAGCCTAGCCTGGCTAACCCGCCCCAGATTTCCCACGAGCACATGACCGAAATTCAAAGACTGGCTCTCAGGTCGGCCAAGGTCACCATCTGCAGCATCGGATCCAGCGGCGATGGCTCGCAACCGACCCACTCATAAAAGATTTTCGCCTCCATGGACAGGGCATGAACGATCATCCCGCGAATGCCGATCGTGTCCGCCGCCTGAATGACGCGCAGTGCGGCATCGCGCACCAGAGCCCGGCCGAAGTCCTGCCCTTGCCAGGAGCGATCCACAGCCAGCCGCCCCAAGACAACGACTGGAACCGGATCTGGCATGTTGCGGCGAAATCGCCTTGGTGCCTGATCGACGGCTACCGCACTCGATGCCAGGGCATAATAGGCCAGTACATGACAACCATCGCAGGCAACGAAAGTGCGTGATGCGCCGGTCATCTGGTTTTTCAGCGCGCGCCGTTACAGCCAATGGTCCAGGCTTGCGATACCGGAATCGAAGGATTCGACATCATGCCTCTCCGACAAGGGCTCGGGAGCGGTAACCGTCACGCCTCGTCCCAAGGCGCCGGAGTCCGCATCGTCTTGCGCAGCCGTTCATTGGGCTGTGGCGGCATGTCCAGTCGAGCCAGAAACTCGGCATAGGCCTCCAGGTTGGCCGTGATGAAGGTCCGATCGAGCAAGGCCTCTTCGGCTGCCGCGCGCGCCGCATCCAGGATGAAATCCGTGCGGTTCTTGCCTTTTGCCTTGGCGGCACGATCGATCAGGCTCCACTCTTCGGGCTTGATGCGGATATTCAGGGTTTCACGCTTGGTAGGCGCCGGACTCGATGTAGGCATGGCGGGTCTCCTGCAATTGCCGCAGTACAGCAAGTCGTATTGACTGCTCCCCTCCCTAAAGGAAGGGGATTCCCAATTCACTGAGAACAGGACACGGATACTTGACCCATGCCGCTTACATTCTCTCCAAGGGCTAACACCGCCAGCCCGGCGGCTTTCACGTTGATCGCGGCGTTCACGTCGCGGTCATGCTCGGTTCCGCACTCCGGGCAACTCCAGCGGCGAACATCCAGCGGCAGGCGCTCAAGGATATGCCCGCAGCAGGCACAGCGTTTCGAGCTGGGGTACCAGCGGTCGATCTGGACGAT
>NZ_BAAGYK010000065.1:0-1771 GCF_054779355.1 Azotobacter armeniacus | reverse complement strand
TGGCGCCGCCTGCTCGAGCGCTACAAGACGCAGCTCAATCCATTGATTTGCTTGAGGGAGGCGCTGGGGCGAGCAGCCATGCAACAGCTAACTCAGACATAGCCTTGGGAAAATTGCAGTGCTTTCATGAGAACTCCTTCAAGAGCGCCAGTGAGCGATGTTTCGGCGGGCAGCTCTCGGCGCTTGCCCGCAGGGAGCCCGTGGGGGCCTTCAGGGCATCCGCGGCCGTTCGTTGGGGCGCAGGTCGAAGATCAGCACCTCGGCCTGCTCGCCGTCGGCAAATTCCAGCCGTTCGGCGCGGCGGACGCGCAGGCCGTCGCCGGCTTCCAGGCGCTGGCCGTTGACGCTCAGCGCGCCGCGCGCCAGGTGCACGTAGGCGTGGCGCTGCCCGCCGAGTTCCAGGCTGGCCCGCTCCGCGCCGTCGAACAGCCCGGCGTAGACCCGGGCGTCCTGGTGGAGGCGCAGCGAGCCCTGCTCGCCGTCCGGCGAGAGGATCAACTGCAACCGGCCGCGCTTGTCCTCGGCGACGAAACGCTGCTGTTGATAGCCCGGCGTCACGCCCCGGACGGCCGGGACGATCCAGATCTGCAGGAAGTGCACCGGCTCGCGGGGCGAGGCGTTGTACTCGCTGTGGGCGATGCCGGTGCCGGCGCTCATCAGCTGGATGTCGTCCGGGCGGATCAGCGAGCCGTTGCCCAGGCTGTCCTGGTGCTCGAGGGCGCCGTCGAGCACGTAGGAGAGGATCTCCATGTCCCGGTGCGGATGCCGGCCGAAGCCCTGGCCGGCGGCGACGCGGTCGTCGTTGATCACCAGGAGATCAGAGAAACCGACCTGCTCGGGGGCGTGGTAGTCGGCGAAGGAGAAGCTGTGGCGGGATTGCAGCCAGCCGTGGTCGGCCTGGCCGCGCTCGGCGGAGCGGCGCAGTTCGTGGGTGTGCATATCGGATTCCTCGGTCGGTGCGGCCCGGCCGAAGCCGGGCGGGAAACTTCAGGCGTGGGCGAGGCGGCGGCTGCGGTAGGCATCCAGGCTCAGGGCGCCGGCGCCGAAGGCGGCCACCTGCAGCAGGCCCCCGGCGATCGCCAGGTTCTTCAGGAAGTGGATGAACTGGTTCTGGTCGCCGAACTGGTTGTGGAACGCCAGGGCCGTCGCCAGGGTGAAGCCGGCCATCACGGTGGCGACCAGGCGGGTGCGGTAGCCGACCAGCAGCGCCGCGGCGAAGCCCAGTTCGATCAGCAGCGCGATCGCCAGGGCCAGGGTGGGGAAGGGCATACCGGTGCTGCCGATGTAGCCGAGGGTGGCGGCCGGGGCGGCGGCCTTGCCCAGGCCGCTGACGAGGAACAGCGAGCCCAGCAGGGTGCGGCCGGCGAAGGCGGTGGAGGTGTGGGTGGCGGTCGAGGTCGAAAGGGTCATGTCCGTATCTCCGGGTCGGTGGGGTGCCTTGTTCAGCACCATGAGCACAGACTAGTGTCTCCTTGAGATTCGATTAAGAGGCCGGAAAGCGCAATATCGTCCACTCATAAGAGACAATAAGCCCCATCGATGACCTGCGCCAGTTCGGCGCCGGGATGGACGGCAGAAGCTTCACCGCCGCGGCCGAGGCGCGGGACTGGGATCGTCTCGGCATTCGGAAACAATCGCCCATCGAGGGCGAGCCTGTCGGGTGGAAGCCTGAGAGCTTGTGAAAAAACCCACCGGGCCTGCGCTCTGCGAGAATAGGCGCGGGGTTTGGACCGGAGGCAAGAGATGGCAGGCACAGGTGGCGAGCTGTTCG
>NZ_BAAGYK010000064.1:0-5846 GCF_054779355.1 Azotobacter armeniacus | reverse complement strand
CGGGTGCCCTTCGTCACCTCGCTCGGCGTCGGCCTGCATCTGGAGGCCTGGGGCGTGCCGGCCGAGCGCATCGTCGAGCTCGACTGGTGGGAACGCACCGTGCTGCCGGGAGGCCTGGCGATCACCGCCGCGCCAGCACACCACTACTCCGGACGTGGGCTGCGCGATCGCAACGTGACGCTGTGGTCGTCGTTTGCCCTGCGCGGCGAGCACCATGCGGTGTTCTTCAGCGGCGACACCGGGCTGTCGCCGGCCTTCGCCGAGATCGGCCGGCGGCTCGGGCCCTTCGATCTGGTGATGCTCGAGGTCGGCGCCTGCCACCCGGCCTGGGGGAATATTCACCTGGGGCCGGACAACGCCCTGCAGGCCTGGGCACAACTGGGCAGCGGGTGTCTCCTGCCGGTGCACTGGGGCACCTTCAACCTGGCGATGCACCCCTGGTCCCAACCGGCGGATGTGCTGCTGGCGCAAGCCCCGGAGGGACTGGTGATGCCGCGCCTCGGCGAGCCGGTCGAGCCGGCCCGGGTCGAGGCGGTGGAGCCGTGGTGGCGTGGGGTGGCCGAGGGCGATTGGCAGGACGATGCGCCGCAGGAAGCCGGACCTCTGGTGCTGCCCGTCAAGGACTAGCCGCACCGCAACACGCGCCCAAGGCGCCGCCCGGCCAGCGCCTTGGGATTTTCCGGCTGGCAGGTAGCATGGCCTGCAACCACCATTGCAGCGCATGCGCGAGGCCAGACACATGCAATTCACCCACGAACAGGAGCCGGCGATCAGATCGCAGGCCAGAATCCTCAAGCTCGTCGCCTTCGCCGGCACCGGCAAGACCACGACCCTGGTCGGCTACGCCCAGGCCCGTCCGCAGGCCCGGATTCTGTACCTCTGCTACAACAAGAGCGTCGAGGTGGCCGCCAAGCAGAAATTCCCCCTCAACGTGACCTGCAAGACCGCCCACGGCCTGGCCTACGGCGCTGTCGGTACGAAGTACAAGCACAAGCTCGGAAACCTGCGCCTCACCGACATCGCCCGGGCCATCAACTCCCAGAATTGGGAAATGGTGCGCAGCGTCCAGGACACCTTGAGCAACTACCTCGCCAGCGCAGACGAGAAAATCGGACTGTTCCATTTCCCCGCAGAAAAACTGCAGAACGAGCGCATGCGACGGGCCGCCGACAGTATCGTCGAGGCCACCCGCCGGCTCTGGGCGCAGATGTGCGACGTGAACAACCACGCCACGCCCATCCCCCATGACGGCTACTTGAAGCTGTGGGCGCTGTCGAAGCCGGACGTGAGCACCCGCTTCGACATCGTGCTGGGCGACGAGGCCCAGGACATCAACCCGGTGATCGCCGGCATCCTGGCGCAGCAGGCCGCCTGCGGCATGGGTGTGGTCGTCTGCGGCGATGGTCACCAGATGCTGTACCGCTTCCGGGGCGCCGTCGACGCCCTCGATGCCCCCTGGCTGGCCGATGCCGAGGTGCACTATCTCACCCAGTCCTTCCGCTTCGGGCCGGCAGCGGCCCACGTCGCCAACATGATCCTGCACTTCAAGGGCGAGCGCCGGCAACTGGCAGGCCTTGGGCAGCCGACGCGCATTGCCAAGACCCTGCCCACCGACCTGGAACACCGGGCGATCCTCTGCCGCACCGTGGTCGGCGTCATCGAGGAGGCACTGGCCTGGGTCGAAACCGGGGCGAAGATTTTCTGGGTGGGCGGTATCGAGGGCTACAACCTGCAGGATCTCGAAGACCTGCACGCCCTGTCGAAGGACAAGCCCGACCGGATCAAGGGAAAAAAACTCCTCCAGGATTATCCCAGCTACGACCTCTACAAAGAGGTCGCTTTCGAAAGCCAGGACTCCGAGATGACCCGCTCGGTCAAGATCGTCGAGCAGTACAGCAAGAATCTGCCGGAGCTGTTCGCCAAGCTACGGCGCAACGCCGTCACCGACGAACTCGAAGCCGACATCACCCTGAGCACGGCGCACCGGGCCAAAGGGCTGGAGTGGGATGCCGTTCAGCTCGCCGAGGACTTCTCCTTCGAGCCCTTCAAGTCGGACAACGACCCGGAGGCCTGGGTGGACGAGTTGAACCTGCTCTACGTGGCCTGCACCCGCGCCATGCAGGTGCTGGCCGTCAACTCGACCGTGTTGGGGATCATGCAGGAGTTCGTCGACCGCCGCGACGGCAGGAAACCGGACGCGCCGCTGGCCTTCCAGAAGAAAGCGCCAGCAGCGGCGTGATCAGTCATCGGCAGGTAGCTCCCGTGCTACCGCCTGCACCTGTCGATACAACCCTGGAAGATTGCGGTGAATCGTCTTCCAGACGATTTCCAGATCCACCTTGAAGTAGCCGTGCGCTACGGCGTTGCGCATCTGGTAAGCGGCCGCCAAGGGTAACTCCGGGTGAGAGGCGGCGAACTTCGGGTAGTGCGTTTCGATGTTGTGGCTGGCCTCGCCGATAATCTCGAAGTTACGAATCACGGCGTCCTGAGCCATCTCGCTCTCCAGAAACGCTACTTCGCTCATGTCCTCGGTGTAGCGATCGATACGCTCGATGGCTTCAAGGATATGCGCCAGATAGTCGGCCAGGCGTTGCATGTCTCGACTCATACCGGCACCGCCTCGGCAAGAACCGTCGCCCGGAACTTCTCGGGCAGCGCCTTCGGAGTCAGTACGTCCACTGGCACGCCGAGCAGTTGCAGCAGCTCATGCCGGATCGCCCCGATGTCGAAGAGGGTCGTTTCCTGCGTCGGGTCGATGAGAATGTCCAAATCGCTGCCCTCCCC
This sequence comes from Azotobacter armeniacus, assembly GCF_054779355.1. NCBI lineage: Bacteria > Pseudomonadati > Pseudomonadota > Gammaproteobacteria > Pseudomonadales > Pseudomonadaceae > Azotobacter > Azotobacter armeniacus. The sequence goes on along the minus strand of NZ_BAAGYK010000064.1, from coordinate 3,062 downwards.
ATCGTCACCATGGACGACGGAGCCGAACACGCGAGCGTTGCAGGCGCGGTGGGACTCCACCACGCGACGGATAGCCTCCCGATTGGCGTCAAGAGCTACTGAAGGTTTCATGCCGTTCCTCTCCATAATGAAATCTGGGAAACCCCGTTTCAGAATTGCTTAACCCCAGGGGAAAGACAATGACCCTCAGCGCTCCAGCCCTCGGGCAGAGCAATTGGGGTGTCCATCGCTTTCCTCGGTTATTTGTGGCCAGGATAACGGCAGCACGCCAAATCCCAAGTCGATAGCTACGAAGCTCTGCATTGCATCCGCTCAGCGTGCCGCCCTGCGACCTACCGGCAGTTCCCGGCTCGGCGGAAACCAGCGGCTTCTGCATCCGCCGCCGAGCCAAACGAGACACGATTTTTTTCCTGCACTTGCTCGTAGCTCGGGCAGCCGACCGGCAGGTGGTAGACCTTGCTGGCGCTGTTGCCGATCACCGGGGCGCTGCCACTCTCCTCGGCAACCTGCACCGGCTGCGCTACCTGCCGGCGGGCGGGCGTAGCCGTACCCTGCCCGGCCAGACCTTCCCGGCTTGGCTTGTGCCCCAGCGTCCAGGTGCGCTCGCCCGTCACGAACGGGTTGTGGTGGCCCGTGACCTTCGCAATCCGCTGATCGCGCTCGCGCTCCCAGGCGCTGACTGGATACATCCGACTCCAGGCCATGAACAGTTGCTGCTGCTGGCGCGACATCGACAGCCCGTAGCGGTCGTGCATGTAGAACTGCACCCGGGCAACCAGGCCCTTCACCGCGTCTCGAGGCTCGGTCACCCGCTGCTTGAAATCCGTCCTGGTTGGGCAGGCTCCATACTGCGCCGGCGTCGAGGGCAGCATGCCATAGCGGTAGTTGCTGCGGTCCGCGTTCACTTCCCCAATCGTGGGCGACAGGTTGTGCATGTCCGCCTCCATGAGGCGAAACACCAGATCGCTCGTCTTGCAGTTCTCCCGGCCGCCCTTCTGCCAACACTGCCGCTGGTGCCCGAGCACCCAGGCCGGAACGATATGTTCCCACTCGATGCGTTGGGCGCGGTTGCTGTCGGCCCGAACTTCATAGCCACAGGACTCCAGGTCGATACGTCCGCCGGATCTCCCCATCCATTTCCAGCGGCAACCGCAATACAGGTCCCCGACATCGGAAGTTTGCCGGTCGAAGTAGACTTTCTCGCGCAGGGCGATCTTTGCTTTCTCGAACGACTCAGGGGCGTCGGCCAGAACATACTGACCGACCATGGAAAGAATGAAGGCGAGAGCCAGACTGCTCGTTTTCACAGAGAATCCTTGTTGCTTGGGCTAATGGAATGATCGGGCGGAAAGGACTGCTTGCACGAAAACTCAAAAAATAATTGTCGTGTGAACTCTAGCTATTAATTTCATCAAGAGGTCAGTTGCACTCGGTTTTCAACAATGGTTCACGGAAGCGCCTTCGCACATCCATTGCCTTCTTGAGCTTATTGTCGTAGTTCTGCAGCCAGGTTCTTTCGGTCCCAATATATACGGTTGTCGATTTACCGTTGAATGTGCTGACTTTGAAGTTATAGATAACATCGCCTGTATTTTGACCCTGCTTTGACCGGATGACAGTGGCAAGAGTGATACCAACTGGCAAATCAAGATGGGACTTATTGCTGCGTGGCCTACGGTAGTTTTTGATTCTGTCCTTATATGGCCGAAGTATCGCGTTAAACTCCTTTGCCGCTGCATAGCTGGCAGAAGGATCACAGCGGTAGCTCACGTCGAAAAAAGGCTTTGGGGACTGACTATTCTTGACCGGCAAGACATACCAGCCATCATCCACATCGTTTCGGACTATCCCGTGCTCGGGCACGATACTACTCATCTCGGCATTTCCTCGGTTATGCGCTGGGTACTATCCAGTCCTCAATACGCAAGCCCGGCACACGGTCGAACTCGCGTAGGTTGTTTGTGACCAGAATCAGGCCTTGTGAACGGGCATGCCCGGCAATCATCTGGTCGTAGGGCCCAATCGGCGTGCCTGCTTTAGCCAACTCTGCGCGAAGCTGACCTGTGTGTGCTGCAGCGTTCTGGTCATACTTCAGTATCTCCAAACGCGCCGCGAAACCCTCAATGTCCGCCAAATTTCGCTCAGGGTTTGCGGATTTCTCCGCTCCGTAGATCAGTTCCATCAAGGTCACCGTGCTGATGCACATCTGGCCATGGTGGCGCTTGAATGCTTCGCGCGCCTGCTGAGGCCGGTTCTTGATGGTGAAAATGCAGATGTTGGTGTCGAGCATGAACTTGAGCATCAGAAACCTTCCCGCTCCTGCTCAGTGGGCTGCTCCCGCTCGGTCATGAAGTCGGCGGTAACGCCAGCGCCGTCGAACCAGCTATCCCACGACTCGCCGGCCGGGGTGATGATCCTGGTTCTGCCGACTGCAACAACATCGACACGCTTCACCTCATCAGGAAACGCTGCGGCCTTAGGCAAGCGCACCGCCTGACTGCGGTTGCTCAAGAAAACAGAGCCTTGGTCCACTTTGCACCTCTATGGATATGTCAAACGTATATCCCATAATAAATTTAGCAAGGAATATGTCAATGGGATATACGGCCAGGAGTGAAACATTTGTCTATGCCGCCAGTGCAACTGCGTAGAGATCGCCGGCCCTCCCTCGCAAATTTGCGATCCCCCTGCGCTCTGGTCAGTTTTTGACCGCCCCATGCTGGCGCGCATCCCACGTGAGGCCAGCCGCCTTTTCCACAGCCTTATTCACCAAGGCTGGGGATAAAACATGGCTATGTCTGAGTTAGCTGTTGCATGGCTGCTCGCCCCAGCGCCTCCCTCAAGCAAATCAATGGATTGAGCTGCGTCTTGTAGCGCTCGAGCAGGCGGCGCCATCCAAGGTAATGGGTCAGGTACTGGGTGGCCACCCCATGAAAGGGAGTCATCCAGCTCTTCAGTCGGCTGTCGTAGGCGTTCACGTTCTGGATGTGAAAAGGCCCGTCGACCCTGCGCTTCTGGCTCGGATTGACCGGCCGATGGGTGATGCCTTCTGCCTTGGCAAA
>NZ_BAAGYK010000063.1:0-2033 GCF_054779355.1 Azotobacter armeniacus | reverse complement strand
CATCGCTGTCCAGGAATGAAATATATTCGCCAGTTGCGATTTCAAGCCCCGTGTTTCTGGCGACTGATACTCCTTGATTTTCTATGTTTTTAATTATTATGTTTCTGTGCTTGGTACGAAATCCCTCAAGTATTGACAGGCTTGCATCGGTGGATCCATCGTTGATTGCGATGATTTCTATATTGTCATAATCCTGGTGGATGGCCGAGTCCAGGCATTGCGCAAGATAGGACTCAACATTGTAGACGGGTATGATTATGCTGACTTTCTCTGGCTTCATGATATCTGACTTGATTTGATGAGCGAAATAGGAAAGTTGAAAACGCCTTTTGTCTGGTTGGAAAATCTACTGAAAACCTGATGAAATGTTTAATATGGCTTTCTCAGACCCTCCCTAGAAATGAAGGCTTTTTTCTTAGGAGTCTTTTTATTGCTGACAACTCTGGGAAAATACTGAGCGCAATGCTTTTTGCTTCCCTGGGTTGTGGCTTTGTTCTTGCGAATAGAACTGCGAGTTTCTTTCTTACAGGGTAGGGAAGTCTGTCTTGGCAAGTCAGTCTGCATGTGAGTGATGCATTGATTAGCATGTTCTGGATGAATTTATTCAATGCTACTCCTGCGTCGCTGTTTTCTTTGGCTACATCAAGTTTCAGAAGCTCTTCGGCGACGACTAGATATCCATTTACATGCTTTTCCTGTTTTTTTTGCGTCATGATCGAGTCAGGCCGGATGCGTCTGTTGTAGAGCTTGTCAGGAATGCATTTGACCACGGTCTGTTTGTTTTCAAGGAGAATCCTGGTTGTGAACAAGTTATCCTCGTGTAGGAGGTCGGGATAAAATTTTATATTGTCAAGTCTGTTTCTTTTGTAAGCATAGAGGCATGCTGATGCCAGATAGTTTTTAAGTTTTATCGATTGGCTAAAAAAAGTGTGTGCCGAAAAGCACTTGTTTTGTAGATCCAGGGCCCTTTCACAACTGAATCTTCTGCTTAAGGTTGAGGTTTCGTCGAGTCCATCAAAAAATATTTCTGCTGCAAAGAAAACTATATCTACCCGATGCGCTCTGAAATTTTTAATGCAAGTGGATATGGTATGCCTTTCTATGAAGTCATCGCTGTCCAGGAATAAAATATATTCGCCGGTTGCGATTTCAAGTCCTATATTTCTGGCGGCTGATAATCCTTGATTTTCTATATTTTTGATAGTGATGCTTTTATGTCTGGCCCGAAAGTGCTCTAGTATTGACAAGCTGGCGTCGGTGGACCCGTCATTGACGGCGATGATCTCTATATTGTCATAGTCCTGGTGGATGGCCGAGTCCAGGCATTGCTCAAGATAGGGCTCAACATTGTAGACGGGTATGATTATGCTGACTTTCTCCGGGTTCATGATGTCTTCCTTGGTTAGGTAAGTGAAATGAGAAGGTTGGAAAGGCCTTTTTCTCTGGTTGGAAGGCCACTGAAAATCGGTATTCGCTATGGTCTGAATGATCCGAAGACAAAAGCTCTCGTTTGGGGTTTTGCTTCGAGGAAGACAATCTGTTTGTACTTATTATGAGGAGGATATTTTTAGAGATCTTGGTTGATCGATGGAGTGCCCAGGATGGATGAAATATGAGCTGTTGGCGTGGCGCTCCTAAAAATGAAGGCTTTTCCGTAGGGATTTTTTTATTGTTAATAGCTCTGGGAAAATGCAGGCTGCAATGCGTTTTGTTTTTCTGGGTTGCAGTTTTGTCCTTGCAAATAGAATTGCAAGTTTCTTTCTTACCGGGTAGGGAAGTCTATCCTGGCAGGCTAGTCTGCATGCGTCCGATGCGCTGATTAGCATGGTCTGGACGAATTTATTCAATGCTGCTCCTGCTTCGCTGTCTTCTTTGGACAGATCAAGCTTCAGGAGCTCTTCGGCGACGACTAGATATCCATTTACATGCTTTTCCTGTTTTTTTTGCGTCATGATCGACTCAGGCCGGACGCGTCTGTTGTAGAGCTTGTCAGGAATGCAGGTGATCCTTGTGTGTTGGTTTTCAAGGAGAAG